>JANWYM010000299.1 GCA_025055355.1 Abditibacteriales bacterium | reverse complement strand
AGCGACGCCGATAAGATTGAAATGCTCTACCTGCGCACGCTCTCGCGCCGCCCGACGCCCCAAGAAACGCAGTGGTGGCTGGCGTTCCTCAACGAGCCGCGTCAGGTCGTGTTCACGCCCCCACCGCCCGCTCAACCCGCCTTCGGGCAGTTCCGCCCGAACGTCAGCGGTCTCGGTCCGCGCCGACTGATGGGCGATCCGCTGCAGCGGCTGGGCGCGCGCTTCGCGGGACAACAAACGGCAAAACAGCAAGCGTTTGAGGACTTGTTCTGGGCGCTGCTGAATTCGAGTGAGTTTATCTTTAACCACTAAAGTGACCAGTAACCAGTGACCAGTAGTGACTGGTCATTGAACACTGGTTACTGGTCACTGGTCACTGATGACCGGTCACTGAAAAGACGGAGGTGCACCATGTCACCCGACCACACCTGCCCCGGTCCTACCGACCTGTGGGGCGCGATGGACCGACGGGGTTTCATCCGCGTCGGCATGGGTGGATTGTTCAGTTTGATGCTGGCGCAGTGGCTGGACCCCACACGGCAAGCGCACGCGCAGGGTGTGAGAGGCAAAGCCAAAGCGTGCATTTTGCTGTGGATGAACGGCGGACCGTCGCACCTCGACACCTTCGACCCCAAGCCGGGCGCGCTCACGGGCGGACCGTTCAAAGCGATTGACACCAGCGCGCCGGGCGTGCAGATTTGCGAGCATCTGCCGCAGGTGGCGGAGCAAGCCCGGCATCTCGCCCTCATTCGCTCCCTGACCAGCCGCGAGGGCAACCACGAGCGCGCGCAGTATCTGCTGCACACCGGCTACGCGCCGACGGCAAGCGTGAAGCATCCCAGTTTAGGCGCGTGGGTCAGCAAGGAGTTGGGCGACCCGCAGTTTGAACTGCCCAACTTCGTCAGCGTGCGCGGACCTTCGATTGGCGCGGGCTTTTTGGGCGTAGCGCATGGACCGTTCGTGGTGCAGAACCCCAGCCAGCCGCCGCAGAACGTCGCCTACGCGCAGAACGTCAACCAGACGCGATTCAGCCAGCGCCTCCGCGCGTTGGGATTTCTGGAGAAGCAATTCGCGCAGGAAACAGGCGACGAGAAAGTGAAAGAACGCGATGACGTTTACACCAAAGCAATTAAGATGATGCACTCACCGCGCCTCAAAGCGTTCGACATCCGCGAAGAACCCGAAGCGGTGCGGCAAGCCTACGGCGACAGCGACTTCGGGCGCGGCTGCCTGCTGGCGCGGCGGCTGGTCGAGGCGGGCGTGAAGTTCGTCGAGGTCGTCCTTGACGGCTGGGACACCCATCAAGATAACTTCACCCGCACGCAAAACTTATGCAAGCAACTCGACCCCGCCATGGCGACGCTCATCAAGGAACTCCACGAGCGCGACTTGCTTAACAGCACCCTCGTCGTTTGGATGGGCGAGTTCGGCAGGACGCCGCGCATCAACCCCAACGAGGGGCGCGACCATTACCCGCAGGCGTGGAGCGCGGTGCTGGCAGGGGGCGGCATTCGCGGCGGCATCGCCTACGGCGCGACCAACAGCGATGGGTCACAGGTGGTCGAGAAGCCGTTGACCGTCCCCGACTACTTCGCCACCCTCGCTACGGCGCTCGGCATGGACCCAAAGAAGGTTTACATCTCCAACGTCGGGCGTCCGATTGCCATCACCGACAAGGGGACGCCAGTGGCGGAGTTGTTTGTGTGAGACGGTCCACTGAGGAGACTCACAGGAGCGGCTCACGAGGGATTGGGGGAAGGCGAAGGGAATGACGGCAACCCTGTAACTCCTGTCCCGAATTATTGGCTCTTCCCCCGCCCGCTGACTTGCCACACATCTACCACACGGTCGCTTTGCAGCACGTAAACGTGGTCGTAGAGGTTGATTGTCCCCTCAGCGTAGCTGGGGATGAACTCAATCTTCGTGCCGATGCGGAGGTCGCAGGGGTCTGTGAGTTTCATCAAGCCGTGCTCGGAGTGAATCGTCTCCAGCGTCGCGCCCTCGATGCCTTTGGGCTGCCCCATGCCGCCGAGTGGATGCAGGGCTTTCCTGCCCGCGTCGGTGATGGCGCGGTCTTTCGTGGGGCGGGAGATGACGGTAGCGAGAACGGTGATGGCATGTTCAAATGCTGCCATCGTTCTGTTTTTGAACAATAGGTCCATCACGCAGTAAGTCCCCGCCTGAATTTCCGTCGTGCCGCAACGCGGCGTGAACTCCGCTGTTCCCGTGCCACCTGCCGTAATGATTTCGACGGGCAAGCCATGCGCCCGCATGAGGTCAGCGGTGTCGGTGAGCAAACGGATAGCGGCGCGGACTTGCTTTTCTTTTTCCGCCAATGGCGTCACATCAACGAGGTGCCCCTCGTAGCCCATCACGCCGCGCAGCCGCACGCCCGGCGTGTCAGCGACGACTTGCGCCAGTTGCAGCGCAGGTTCACCCGGCGCTACCCCGCAGCGGTTCAAGCCGATGTTCATTTCCACGACGACGCCGACTTCGCTGCCCGCTTCACGTGCCGCCCGCGCTGTGCCTGCAATGCCTTCAACGCTGTCCACTGCGACAATGACCTCCACCCGCTTGGCAAGTTCCGCCAGCCGCCGCCACTTGGCGTCGCCGATGACTTCGTTGGCGATGAGCAAGTGGTCAAAGCCTAAATCTGCCAGCAGTTCCGCCTCCGCCAACTTCGCGCAGGTGAACCCTATCGCGCCCGCGTCGCGCTGTCGCTTGCAGATGGCAGGCATGCGAAACGACTTGAAGTGCGGGCGCAGGGCGCAGTTCCACCGCGTCACCCAGTCCTGCATCGTGCGGATATTCCTGTCCAGCGCGTCCACGTCCAGCAGTAGAGCAGGGGTGTCCAAATCATGCTTGTTCACATCGCACCTCGTTTTTGTCTCTCTATTTCACCCTGCATTGGGGCATCCCTCTTGACGGCAACAAGAAGATGGGCGATAATCTATGCATCACGTTATTCTCGTGATTTCAATCGCCCGGGCAATTGAGGGGTTGACCGTGACCAACGCCTGGCGCAAACTCATGCTCGTTGGGGAAGTTCTCATGGCGTTGAATCCCTCATCAGATCAGACGTGGGCGGACGTCCCACGGATAACACTAACACGGATAACGGCGAACGACGTTAGAGATTCTAAACTTTTGCGTTTTGCTCTCTCCTGCGAAAGTGCCTGTCGTGGCGAGCAGGGCGAAGCAATCCCCTGCGGAGGAGGTTACTGTAAGGGAGGGGACTGCTTCGCCCCGCTCGCCATGACGTTTTCCTGCAGCGGAGGGGGAGAGAAGCGCGAAACGCAAAGGGTTTAGAGAAACTGAAAATTTGAAATTCGCAATGCACAATGTCGTTCCTCCTCCGTGTGAGGGTTATAGGTGGGACATCTTCAAAACACTATGACCCGACGGCAATTTCTGGAGCGGGCAGGGGCAGCATCGCTGTTGTCCTGGCAGTGGGCGGCAGCGGCAAGGCGAGAGGAGAGAACACAGATGAGCGACGTTCGCCCCATCGGTTCGCGTTGGGAACTGTTCGTGGACGACTATCTGATTGAGAAGATGAACGGCGCGGCGTTGAGACTGCATTCGCCCCAGGATGAGGGCGTCGTGTTGCAATATGACAAGCCGTGGGAAGGTCGCTTCTGCGGCTACGCGACGGTCATCAAGGATGGAGAGGTCTATCGTTTGTATTATCGTGGCTTGCCGTCGGCGGGAAGGGACGGGAGCGACGCGGAAGTGACCTGTTACGCGGAATCCAAAGACGGTATTCACTGGACGAAGCCCAATCTCGGTCTGTTTGAGGTGAATGGCACGCGGGAGAACAACGTCCTCTTGGCGGGCATGGCACCGTTCGCGCACAACTTCTGCCCGATGCTGGACACGCGCAAAGGCGTGCCGCCGTCGGAGCGTTACAAAGCGCTGGCAGGAACTCACGAGAGCGGGTTGGTGGCGTTTGTGTCGGCGGACGGGGTGCGCTGGAAGAAACTGCGCGAGCGAGCCGTCTTCACGGAGGGCGCGTTCGATTCACAAAACGTTCCGTTTTGGTCGGAGCACGAGCAATGTTACCTATGCTACTTCCGCACGTTCAAAGACGGCTTCCGTCGCATCGCGCGCACCACTTCAACGGATTTCCTCCACTGGACGAAGCCTGTGCTGATGGAATATGGGGACAAGCCGATTGAACATCTCTACACCAACCAGACGCATCCTTACTGGCGGGCCCCGCACATTTACGTTTCCATCGCTGCGCGCTTCCTGCCCGGCCGCCGCGTGCTGACGGAGGAGCAGGCGAAAGCTATCGGCGTTGACCCTGGTTACTTCGACGACTGCTCGGACGCAGTTTTCATGACGACGCGGGGCGGTAACCGCTACGACCGAACATTCATGGAGGCATTCATCCGCCCCGGCATCGGGTTGGAGAACTGGGTCTCGCGGACGAACTATCCCGCCCTGAACGTCGTTCCGATCAACGAGCGAGAGATGTCGGTTTATGTGAACCAGAACTACGGACAACTGACCGCGCACCTACGAAGGTATTCACTGCGCACGGACGGATTTACTTCCGTGAACGCGCCATACGCAGGTGGTGAGATGGTCACGAAGCCACTGCAGTTCAGCGGCAGGGAACTGGTGCTCAACTTCGCCACGTCGGCGGCGGGCGGCATTCGCGTGGAAATTCAGGACGCCGCAGGCAAACCGATTCCGCGCTACACGCTGGAAGAGTCGGTTGAAACCGTCGGCAACGAAATTGAGCGTGTGGTGCGCTGGAGGTTAGGCAGCGACGTCAGTCCGCTGGCGGGGCAGGTGATACGACTGCGGTTTGTGATGAAGGATGCGGACTTGTTTGCAGTGCGGTTTAGGTAGGGGGGCTCGTCCTCGTCGTCGAAAATTGTCGTTCTGAGCGCAAGGTTGGCATGCACTCCTCCCCCGTGTAAAATCTCCGGTGATCCCTTTTCGAGGAGACGAACATGGCAACGAACCGGACAATGTGGGCGCTGGTGAAAGACCAAGCCGCGCCGGGGCTTTGGCTGCAAAAGCGCCCGATTCCCGCAGTGGATATCAAGGGCGTGCTGATTCGCGTCAAGAAGGCTGGGATTTGCGGCACGGATTTGCACATCTACGATTGGGACCATTGGGCGCAGAACCGCATCAAGCCGGGCATCGTCATCGGACACGAGTTTATGGGTGAAGTCGTCGCCGTCGGGGACGCCGTGACCTCCGTGCGGGTGGGCGACCGCGTGTCGGCGGAAGGACATATCGGCTGCGGGTTCTGCTACTGCTGCCGCACCGGGCAGGGGCACATCTGCGACCGCGTGGACATCATCGGCATAGACGTAGATGGCTGCTTCGCGGAGTATATCCACATGCCCGAAGCGAACGTATGGAAGTTGCACCCTTCTATCCCTGACCACTGGGGCGCGATTCACGACCCGTTGGGCAACGCGGTGCATACCGTCATGGCGGGCGGGGGCGTGGACGGGCGCACCGTGCTGGTGATGGGGCTGGGTTCGATCGGTTTGATGTGCGTGATGCTCTGCAAGGCGGCAGGGGCGGTGGAGGTGTTCGGCGTGGACGTGATTCCGCGCAAGATGCAGCAGGCGTTGGACTTGGGCGCGGATAGGGTGTTCGACGGCAGACATGACAACTTGGAGCAAGAGATTCTTGACCTCACGAACTACCGTCGCGGGGTAGA
>JANWYM010000298.1 GCA_025055355.1 Abditibacteriales bacterium | reverse complement strand
GCTGCAAGTCCTGCACGATGCGCGCCTTGTCTTCGGGGAACGCCTCCGCCACGAACCTATCTACGTGAAGTTTCGCGGCGACAGCGGCGGCGGTGTGGTGGTTGTCGCCCGTGAGCAGCAGGATCTCGCGCACGCCGTGCTGGCGCAGTTCTTCCACCACCTGCGCACTCTCGGGGCGCACGGTGTCTTCGTAAGCGAGGACACCAATGACTTTGCTGTCCACCGCCACCAGCAGCGGCGTCAAGGCGCGGTCATGGAGTTGCTCTATTATCGGCACGACATCATGGATGGGGATGTTCTCTCGCTCCATCAAGCGCACGTTGCCGACGTGAACGGAAAAACCGTTGACGTGCGCTTTGACGCCCAGACCGATGAAGTATTCCGACTCGCTGCGTTCGGGGATGGCAAGTTGCTTGTCCTTTGCCTTGCGCACGATGGCTTGCGCGGCGGGATGGGTGAGCCGTTTCTCGGCGGCAGCGGCGAGGGCAAGCACTGCGTCGGCTGAATACTGCGGGTCGCAAGAGAGAACTTCGACCACCTGCGGCTCGCCTAACGTAAGCGTGCCTGTTTTGTCAAAGATAATCGTGTCCACCTGCGCCAGTTTTTCCAGCGCTCTGCCGCTTTTGAACAGGACGCCGCGCCGCGCCACGCTGGCGATGGACGCCAACACCGCCGTCGGCGCGGCGACGCGCAGTCCCGTCCCGAAGTCAACGATGATGAATGGCAACGTGCGGTTGACGCTGCGCGTCAGCCCCCACATCACGCCAGAGGTGAGCAGAGCGGGCAGCACGAGTTTGTCGGCGATCCGAGCAGCGTAATTCTCGATTTTCGTCTCCTGCAAGGGCGCGGTTTCTATCAGGTGCACAATTTGGGCTGCGCGTTTGTGGGCGCCGACCTGTTCGGCTTTGACGTAGATTTTGCCGTCGCTCACCACCGTCGCCGCGAACACTTTATCCCCCACGCCTTTTCTCACCGGCGTGGACTCGCCCGTCAGCGAGCGCTGGTCGAGCATGGCTTCGCCCTGTATGACGGTGCCGTCCACTGGCACGGCTTCGCCGGGGTAGACGACGACCGTTTCGCCCGGCACTACCTCAGTCATGGCAACGCGATGTTTGGTGCCTTTGCGCATGACCCACGCCCACCGTTGCTGTCCGACCATCAAATCGTTGATCACGCGGTGCGAACGGCGGGCGGTGAGTTCGCGGATGAACTCGCCGAGATTGATGAGCCAAACCATGAACGCCGCCGCACCCAAACTGCCCTGCCGCGTGAGCAGCGCCACGGCGGTGGCATCCAGCACGTCCACGTTGAGACGACGTTCTTTAACCAGCGCACGCCACGCGCGCGAGAGAGTCGGAAGCGCCGCCAGCAGCGTCAGGAGGGACAGCAGCCGCATCGACAGCGGGAGGGGCAGCCAACGCACCAGCAGAAGCAGCGTGGAGAGGAACAGCGGACGCCATTCGGGCGTCTGTTTGTGCGGCACGCGCTGCGCCAGCCTGTTGCCGTTGAGCGCGGCTTTGAGGGAGCGATTTAACAACCTCTGTGTCGCTTTGAGGCTGAGGACTTGAGGGTCGTAATGAATGACCGCCGTCGCGCAGGTCTTGTTGACTCGCACCTGCCGCACGCCCTGCCGCGTGCTCATGAAGCGCACGAACTCTTCGGCAAACCCGTTGACGTGTTTGAGATGGGGAATCCGAACGCGCACACGCCCCGGAATGCTGTGAACGACCTCCAAAGAAACAGACATCCCTCCTGCCCCTCCTTTCATCGGTTGTTTATGAGGAGAGTTGAAACGTCAAGAGCCTATCCGAAAACCACGTAGCGCCGACATCCCGTCGGCATTTGATGCAGGCTGGAAGACTGCGCTACTCGGTTGTCGGGTAGGCTCTAAGAGCCTTTCCGCAAAGTAGCCCGCGCCGCCGTTTCGGATTTCTGTCGCGGCGCGACGGGCTACCTTTTTAAGAGGCTCTCGTAAGGAACGAACCAGACGATTCTCACGCCGACGCCTCAGCCGACGGAGCCTCTGGGGATTTCGGCTCGCGAGTCAAGGCGTCCTTCACCGTCAGGTAGCCCTTGATGGCGCTTTTCGCCAGAGGACGTAGGATCCTCGGTCCTAAGATCGCCGTGACGCCGACCGCCAAGAGCAGCCGACGGCGCTCGACAATGAACTCAATGAGTTCTTCCATTCCATTCCCTCCTTTTCGCGTTGCTCACTTCTGAGACCTGGTATCCCGCGCTCTGGTCGGGCGCGTCCTTCTTCCGCTGGGAGTCCGACGGGGAGCGCTTGGTTTGCGAGTTGCTGGACGGCGTTGGGGTGTCGGTTCTGCCTTCTCTTCCGCGGTGGACGCGCTCTCCATGGCTGGCTGCATTTCGCGTCGGTTCATACTCATAAACAGGCTGTAACTATACCACAGCAGATTGTAGGCGGGAACACGCACCCACGCGCGGTCCACGAAGATGCGCTTGATGGCGTAACCCAGCAGGAGTAGGGGAATGAGCGCGCGCAGGTCAACATAGCCCCCGGTCAGGTTGCCCACCCAACGGTTGAGGTCGCGGAAAAAAAGCCCGATGCTCTGCGCCAGTGACACCTTTTCGCCGGAGGCACGCGGCTCCTGGGGTGAGTGGTTCACCGACACGATAGAGCGTGCCTTCTCTTCGCCCAGCAACGCCTCCATGTCGAACACCTCTTGGTCGTAGCGAATCACCACGCTGCCCGTCGTTGCACTCGCCTGAACCTCATGGATGCCGGGCACAGCGGACAACTGGCGGACGATGCCTGCCGCCACTTCGGGATGGCCTTTCAGCGCGTCTATTTTGATCCGCACGCGACCGGGAACAAAATGGACGACCTGCCCGCTCTCCACGTTAAGCATGACAACTTCCTCCCTTCTCGCTGGGCGCCCGCCGAATGTAGCCCGTCGCTCCGCGACGGAGAAATCCCACGACGGAGTCGCGGGCTAACTCGATGTCTCGCTCTCCTGCGTTTCGGAGTTCGTTCGCGGAGTGTTCCTCTTGCGTGCGGGGCGCGGGCGGCGCGGTTGGCGGGGCGATACCGCCGATTCCCTTTTGTGCCTGTTGTCGGCAGTGCTCAAACCCTGCAACTTCTTCTCTGCATACTCCGCCTGCGCTTCGGTGTAAATCTTTTGCCATTCCTCCGATGCTTCTGCGACCTTTGCTTTGACCTTGGCGGATAACGTGGCGCACGCCCCAGCAATGCCGGCGACGAGCGAGCGGGAGGGGGTTGCGGCAGCGGTTGGATCGTTGCCGTTTTCGGCGGTTTCAGATTGCTTCCGTTTGCTCGCCTCATATTCTGCCTGGGCTTCGGCATATAAGTCCTGCCATCGCTCCGACGATTCCGCAATGGTCTCCTTCACCTTCTCGGAGAAGGCAATGTAACCTCCTACCACCCGTCTGGCAAACGGGCGCAGCCGGTCGATGACGGCGGGACCCAGTATCGTCGCGCCGGCGACACCAAGCCCCAGAACCATCCCTCGGCTCAGTCCTCGGACTATCCCCTCAAATACTTCTTCCGGTTCCACGGCGACTCACCCCTTCCTCAAAAAGATAGACCGAATTAACAAGCCCTATTATATCACTGAATCTGTCCGCTTATTGTCCAAAGTTTGGTAACAGTAAAAAGCAACAAGGCGCAACGACAGGACTCTGTCATTTGCGCCTTGCGAAAGTTTAACTATGATTGAGGGATCAGACAGCTATAACCGATGTCTTACATGTCGTGCGCCGGCCGGTTCAGCGATTTGCATCACCTACCAGTAAATTGGCTTGCACGGCTCGGGCAAGCGGTTCAAGCCATTGTCTAAGCGACTGCATATCCCGCTCTGAGGTAACGTCTACGGTCAACACCAATTCCTTGGGAGGGTTCAACGTTACCTGCAAGCGCGCCCATGCCCCATGATACTTCACCCTCATCGCTTCTGGTCCATTCGCGGACATCTCCAACCCTTCAAACACTTTCTGCCGCTTAACCCTTAAATTCCGCTGGACGGCTCGCCCTGTGTCGCACACCCAACTCCGTGCCAGATGCACACCGACTTGCTCCAACACCAGAGACACTTCGCGGGAACTCAATCCCGACAGGTATAATATGCTCGCCAACCCTTCGACGCGCTGTGATACGTGGGCACGCCTGACTCCAATCGGATACACCCGAAAGGTGCGGTGGCACGTGAGACACTGGTAGCGTGCCGCCCTCACCTGATCGAACACCATGTCCCGCAGCGGCTTGAGCACGGTTTGACGGAATCGGAACTGCTTTCCCTGGCACCCCCTGTAAGGACATCGCGCTGGCGAGGCTGTGACGGTTGATTCGACACCCGGGAAAATCACATGCAAACGCATCGTCTGATTAAGAGCGCCCATCAAACCTACCCGCAGGAGGGAGGCGCTGCCCCGCGCTGGTATCCTGCTGGCATGGTGGTGTGAGGCGCTCTAAGCACAAGCAGCAACCAGACGACATATACACTTCTTGGTCAGATGTCCCAGTATCATCTCAGCAATCATCTGCCCCAACCAACGACAAATCGGTGTCTTCAAAAGCCTCGCCACGGTTTCGCAAACGGTCTTGATGAGATTGCGATCGGTGCCCGTGTTGTTTTCTTGCCGACGCTGCGAACGTTGTGGGGCAGGTTTTAGCTGGCTTTTGGCTCCTTTTTCCTTTTGCAGTAGAGGTGGGGCTGCCTGCTTGGGCGTCCTCGTCGCGGGTGCCTTCGGCTTCTTTTTGACGTAAACCACAACGGTGACATCTTCTGCGTCGCTATCAAGCTCGGGCAAAAACGGCTGGGCAGGTCTGCGCGTCGGTGTCAGACTACACCGAGTGCGCGGCTGGGTTCTCTGACGCCACGCCGCCGCGGTCTCCTTCGACAGCCTCCGCACGGTCTGCCTTCTTCGTCGCTGTGGCAAAGCCCTCCGCGATTCTCCGGGTGCGATGGCATCCAATTCTGTGGCCGTGATAGTTGCTATCAAGTCGTTTCCTCCCATAGATATTTCACACCTTTGCACATGATACTGCCTTTATTGTCGCCGCCAGAGTTCAAGGGAAGATTAAGAACAATTCAAGTAGAGGTTAAACTTTCCTCTTGGGTCAGCGGCTACTGTTGGGCAAGGCGCAGTGGGGGTGCGCCCGTGCGCGCGAAGTCCTCCCAGCCATACAGGAGAAAATTGCGTCCTCGACTGTTCATGGCGACGACAATACCATGCGGGAACTGAGGGCCTAACGGGGTGGAGACTACTTCAATCCCGTCGCAAGCGTCAGCCCCACCGCGCACGGCTTTGAGCAGGTCAGTGTGGTGATGGGGCTGTCCGCTGCGTCCCTCTCGGCGATAAATTTGAAACTCACTCTCGCCGGGCAACTGGTCGGCGCAGACGAGATAGCCCGTGCCATCCGTGCGGGCGTAAATACCGATCCCTTCGTGGTCGCCAGCGAAGTCAGTGCGTCCGAACACGGCTAACTCCTTGTGCGCTTCGGGATGCTCCGGGTCGGCGTGCCACTTGCGAATGCCGTAGTTCTCGTCGGCGTAGTAAACGTAGCCGAGCGCATCATCCACCGCCACTGCCTCAATCTCGTTGAAGCCGCTATAAGCGCCGAACGCCCGCACCTTGGTCGCTCGAATCTTGCCGCTGCCGTCGCCCTCGAGGCGATATTGCCACAGATACCCTTCTTTCGGTCCGTCCTT
>JANWYM010000297.1 GCA_025055355.1 Abditibacteriales bacterium | reverse complement strand
GTTGGCGATGTTGATGCCAAAGAACCGCGCCCGCGTGCCGTCGGCGAAATAGAAGTGTCCATCGGGGCGCGTCGTCAGGAAGCCATGTTTGCCCGCCGGCGCGTCCAGCAGGAACGAGAAGTCTACTAACGATGACTGCGGAAACGGCGTGACGTTAGGGTCAAGCAGGGGCAGCGAGGGCGCTGCCGCCGCGCCGGGCAGCGCGCATGCCAGCGTCACTAAAAAAATCGTGAAAGCGTTGCTCTTCACAGCAATAGTGGGACGACTTGGGGTTCATGAGTTCATGAGTTCAGGAGCCTCATGAACCCCATGAACCTGTGAACCCTTCTCCTTGACTACCTCCTCCCTCGCATCTCCAGCAACTCACTCACCGTCACAATGCGCGTGCCGCGCAGTCGGAGGAGGCGCAGCAGGTGCGGCAGCACCCACGCCGATTTGTCCATGCCGTTGTGCAAGAGGATGATGCCCCCTTGCCCGACGCGCTCAACTAATTTTTCCGCAATTTGGTAGGGCGGCAACAACGGAAAGGAGGTAATGTTTGCCGTCCAGAAAATCGTCTTGTAGCCTAAGCCGTTGATGGCTTGACGCACCTCTTCGTCATACCGCCCACCCGGCGGGCGAAACAGGCGAATCTCCTTGCCCGTCACCTTGCGGACGGCGTGCTCGCAGCGCAAGATCTCCCGCTCCAATTCAAGCGGCGTCATGCGCGCCATGTTGTAGTGCAGATAACTGTGATTGGCAAACTCGTGCCCGTCTTTGAGGATGGCTAACGTCAAGTCGGGATGGTTCTCAACCATCTTGCCCACCACGAAGAACGTGGCTTTGACGTTGTATTGACGCAGCGTTTCCAGAATCCGCTCGGTGTAGGGTGAACGCGGTCCGTCATCGAAGGTCAGGGCGACCACGTTGCCCGCGCCGGGCACGAACTGCACCTCCAGCACATCATCTACGGGGACTTGGTAAAGCCGCTCGCGTAGGGTCAGTATTTGCGCCCGCACATCAAGGTAGGAAGGGTCGTCGGCGTAGATCTCCATCAGCGTATCGTAAGTGGCTGCCCAGTCCTCCTGCGCCGCGTGGATCTTTGCCTTGAGGTAGCGCACCGCGTGGGGATGGGCAGTTAAGGTGAGTAAAGGGCGGGCGCGCTGACGCACGAAGTCGAGCTCTTCCCCGTCCATCGGCGACGCTGGGTTGTCGCCCCGCTCCGTCATGAGTAGAGAGGAGGAGGCAGGCTGGAAGCCCGCGCTCCGATTCTGCACACGCACGGGGAATTTGCTTTCCCCCAGCAGCGCACCCGTGGCGCCATAGAGACGCACAATGAGTTCCGCCTCACCGTCGTTATCCAACAGTGTGTTCCACCGCCACTGATACGGTGGAGCGTTAAACACCGCTCGCACGCGGCCGCCGACGACTAAGCGAAGATAGCGAATGGGCGTGACACTATTGACTTCCACCATCACCGTCACGACGCCGCGCACGGCGGGCGGCACAGAGTTGTCGGGGGCTGACGAGTCAGGGGGTTGTCCCACCGGGCTAAACGTGACTTTGATGGTCGGGGGCGGCGGCGCGACAGGAGAGGGATTTTTGGGCGGCGTCGGCTGACCGTTGCCGTTGGTGACGTTCGGCGACGTCGGGACGTCCGCATGGACGACCGGGGGCAGCGGTGTCATCATGCGCGGTTCTGGAAGTTTCTGCGCGACGAACAGCGGGTGCGCGATAAGCGCGAAAGCGTGCCGCGTGTCGGCTAACGCCACCCACGACGGATAGGGTCGGTTCCTCGCCGCTGTCGCTGCGTAGAGGGCATCTCTCACCGCCGCCAACGCCTCGTCGTGATAGCGCTTGAGCAGGAGCGCCAGCGCGCGTGTTTGCTGCGCGAAGCCGCGCACATCGGCGTTGGGGTTGGACCTCATCACCCGTTCACACTCCTCGAGGGCGCGGTCGGGCAGATTATGGAGGCACAGCGTGAAAGCGAGGTGCACCCGCGCCGCTGCGTAATCGGGTTCAATCTCCAGCGCCTTCTCAAAGCATGCCATCGCTTCCGCTGTTTGACCTTGCTGAAGGTGCACCACGCCCAGACCGTTCCACCCCAGCACATCGCGGGGCTGCGTGGACAGCACGGTCTGGAACGCGTTAAGAGCCGTTTTCCAGTCCTGCTGCAGGCTCGCCGCCACCGCCAGCGAGAGATGGGCGGCGGCACGTTGGGGGTCAAGGTGAATAGTCTCCGCGAAGATAGAGGCGCTGCGACCAATCTGCCCCTTCTCCAGAATGCTCCAGCCCTCCTTGAGTTTGCTCAGGTAAGGATTGGCGTGCGCGGCGAGAGTGATGAGAGTCAGACAGAGAACACTCCCCCCCACCCTGAAAACCGTCATACGTAAAGACATGCATTGCTCCTTGTTGGAAAGTTTGCTACGGATGCCCTGCTATTCTGCTTCCTTGTTCTCTGCGGCTGCTCCAAACAGTTGGATGCCTTTACCGGAGATGAGCGAAGCGACGTAGCCCAGCACGAACAGGCACAGCACCTGCGTAATTTGTCTACCGACCGCCATCCCCAAATCCAGCGCCGTCGGACCGGCTGAGTTAGCGTCCGCCGCTTTCGTCCAACTGGGCTGAGGCTGCGCCAGCGTGTCAAACAGGGCACGCGTCTCTCTAAAGACCTGCCACAACAGGTAAATGCCCACGAAGAAGACGACCAAGCCGATGACCTTGGCTGCCAGCGTGAGACTGCGATGGCTCCGACGCGTTGCGATCCCACGCGCGGTGGAGAGTTCAATCCCTGTCCGGTCAGGAACTGGCGGCTCGGCGGGAGCCTCGCCCTCCCATCGCTGCATCGGAACGGCTTCTGCTTGACTACGCCTTGCCACAGTGACACCACCTTAACTTAACGTCCACCTGTTGCGGTAATTTTACCCTGCGGCGATGGAGGTTGTCAAGATGAGGCGGAGATTCGCAAGGAAGATGAGAAGGCGCGGCGAAATGTAAAGCGTGAAACGTGATGCGTATGGCGTAACAGACCCTCACGCATTACGCATCACTCTTCACGTTTCACACATTACATCATGTTGTCCGTCTCCGACTACATCGTCCGACTCCGCCACGGCGATTGCACGGTCCGCCGCCGCGCTGCCGCGATGCTGGGACAGATGGGCGATGCGCGCGCGGTGGCACCGCTGATGGACGCGCTCAACGACAAAGACCATGAGGTGCGGGCGCAGGCGGCAGTGGCGTTGGGAAGGTTAGGTGACGTTCGCGCTGTCGAACCGATGCTGCACTTGATGCAGGACGAGCATCCGCTTGTGCGTGAACGCGCGGCGGCGGCGTTGGGGTGGCTGGGGGATGAACGGGCAACGCCCGCTTTGATAGAGTCGTTGCACGACGATGACTGGCGCGTGCGCCGTCAGGCAGCGCTGGCGTTAGGGAATATCGCCGACAGCGCCGCCGTGCCTGCCCTCATCGCTGCTTTGCAAGACGCGGACAGTAAAGTGCGCCGCCGCGCCGCACAAGCGCTGGGCAACATCGGTCATCCCGCCGCCCTGCCGAGGCTGAAAATGCTGGCGCGTGCCGCCTTAGGCACAGCCGTTGAGGAGGACTGTCTGGAAGCCATTCGGCGCATCGAAGAGAAGGTCGCCGTGACCCGTGCCCTGCCGCGACCCGCCGCCCCGCCCGTCCCGCCTGTGACCAACCTGCCTATCTCCGCGCTTGCCCCACACCTCTCCCCGGAAATGCTGCCCCGCCCCGCCCCTCCGCCCGCCCCTGCTCCGCCTTCGTGGGTGCAGCGGCTGGCGGAGGTAATATGGAGGAGGCTGAAGAGGAAGCAGTAAGGGCTGTCAGCGGATTGCGGTAGCGGATGAAACGAATGACGTTGCATCCGCTGTCGAGTAATCCGCCCATCTGTGACCGCAATCCGTTGACAACCCTCATCCCGCGTCAAAAACTGATGACAAGTCCATCATACGCCAGCGCCATCTCCGGCGGCAGTGCGGCGTTGACCGTGTGATGCTCCAGGTCGTGGGCGACGTGGGTGAAGTAAGTCTGACGGGGCTGCAACTGCCGGGCGACGGCGATGGCTTGTGCGAGGGAAAAGTGAACGGGGTGCGGGCGGTAACGCAGCGCGTCCAAGATGAGGACGTCCAGATCCGTCAGCTCCTTCATCGTGGCTTCAGGGATGTGGTTCGTGTCCGTGACGTAAGCGACGCGGTGACCTGCCTCGTCCTCAAAGCGAAACGCGGAGACGCGCATGCCGCCGTGATGCACCTCCAACGGCGTGATGGTCAAGCCGAACAGTTCCAGCCGCCCGTTCAGACTTTCTCCCCGCAGTCGTGGAAAGCCAGGATAATCGCGCCCCGGAACAAAGGCGTAGTCGAAAGTCGTCTGCACGCGCCGGAGGTGCTCCTCACGACCGTAAAGCGGGATGTATTCGCCCTGCAGGTTGGTGAACTGCCGCAGGTCGTCCAGCCCGTTGAGGTGGTCGGCGTGGGTGTGCGTCAGCAGCACGGCATCCACCCGCGTCACGCCAAACGTCAGAGCCTGCGAGCGCAAATCGGGCGGGGTGTCTACAAGGACGTTCTTCCCGTTATGGCTGACGAGAATCGAGGGACGAAATCGTTTGTTCTTCGGGTCGGGCGAAGTGCACGTAGCACACGTGCAGCCGATGACTGGCACGCCGACGCTGGTGCCTGTGCCGAGGAAAAGGATTTGCATGGCAGACCTTTCATTTCCCCTTAACGTAGTTCAATTTCTCCTCCAGCACCTTCGCAAAGCGCGGGTGCATGAGCGTTTCCGCCATGCGCCCTTCGACCTGCGATTGCAGCAGCGCGAAGGGCGACCCCGCCGCGCTTTGCACGGTTGCACGCAACCGCTTCTGCAGGTTGCTCAACTGCTGATGGAACTCCGTGTCGGACAATTTAAGGGCTTCGTCCATTAGGTCGCGCACTTGCTTGGCGACGGTTTCCTCTTTCTTCGCATCGCCGCGAGCAACGAGACGGGCGACGTAACGCGGGAACGCTTGAAGGAGTTCCGCCCGCGCCTGCGGATGACGCCGCGCCGCGTGCAAGACCTCCGTAAAGCGCGCCGTGAAGTCGCTTTCCTCCTCGCGTCCCACCAGGCGGACGATTTGCTGGGGCGTCAGCAGCGCCACCGCTTCTTTGGCTTTCTCCTGCGCGGCGTGGCGCATCTTCTCTTCCACCTCCTGAGGTTGTGCCTCACGGGAGATGAGCATTTCCAACTGCTCAAACAGCGGTCCCAACTCCTCCTCGTTCTTACCCTCAATCAAACCCTGCCTGATTTGCAGCAGCAACGTGCGCACCTCCGGGCTGTTGCGTTTGCCCATCAGATTTTGCTGCTGCTCTTTCAAGTCCTTCGCCACCTTCAGCAGTGATTCCATCTGTTCGTTTGTCAACCGCAGTTCGCGGATGAAGTTAAGAAGATGGATTTCCTCAAACAGTGGTTGGTTGTCGGTGATTTCGTCCTGCGCCCGCGAACGCCACGCCACCAGGCTCAACCCGACAACGCCGCACAGCGCGAAAACCGGTCTCCATCGCTTCATGGGCCAGCACCTCCGTCATGCGTAATACGTGATGCGTGATGTGGGATACAAAAAAGTTACGCGGTGGCACTCCCTATCTTTCCCCTCCCCCAAGGGGAGGGGAGTTCTTCTCGGCTTTGCTGCGACGAGAAAAGCCCGTCATGGCGAGCGTAGCG
>JANWYM010000296.1 GCA_025055355.1 Abditibacteriales bacterium | reverse complement strand
GGAGGGGCGGCTGCGTCTATATGACGTGCGGACGGGGCAACGGCTACTCACTCCTGCGGAACAGGCAGCGGCACGGCGGCAGGCGGAGGCGGCGCGGCGACAGGCGGAAGCCGCCCGGGAGCGAGAAGCCGTAGCGCGACGACAGGCAGAAGCGGCATGGGAGCAAGAAGCGGCAGCGCGACGGCAGGCGGAAGCGGCATGGGAGCAAGAAGCGGCAGCGCGGCGGCAGGCGGAAGCCGCCCGGCAACAGGCCGAGGCAGAGTTAGCCCGCCTGCGCGCGGAACTCGAAGCGCTGCGCCAGCGACAGGATTAAAAAAAACTCATCAAGTTTATTGACATGGCTTCCCGCGCATGGTAGAATAACGTCTGCATTAAGAGCCTGAGCTATCAAAGGAGGTGGTGCATCGAGGACAAGAGCGTTACCCTTGATTGACTTTTCCGATGTTATCGAGAGTGAGAACAAGGAGAAAGGAGCGTTTTTTTTTCATGAGAATTCGTCAGAGAGGTTTCACCCTCATTGAATTGTTGGTCGTCATCGCTATCATCGCGATTTTGGCGGCGATTCTGATGCCGGTGTTTGCGCAGGCACGGGAGAAGGCGCGGTCGGCGTCCTGTCAGAGTAATCTAAAGCAACTGGCTTTGGGGATGCAGATGTATATTCAGGACTATGACGGTAAGTTCCCCATCTGGCAGTGGGGCGCCAACTACGCTGGACAGGGCAATGCTTACAGCATCTGGTATAGCGCGATCTTTCCCTACGTGAAGAACACACAGGTCTATGCCTGCCCCAGCGATGCGCAGAACCTCATGCCCAGCAATACCGACCTGTGGTGGTGGGGCATCCCTGCCAACCGGCGCGACCCCATTTTTGAGCGGCAAGTCATCAGTTACGGCATCAGCGAGACCTTCCACGGGTGGAGTGGCGGAATATCGGATGCCGCCATTCCGAAACCTGCGGAGACTTTGGTGTTGAGCGATTCCATCGCTCCCCTGTCGAACTTCTGGTCCATCACGAATAACCGCAACAGCGAGGTCGCCAGTCGCGCCGCGTATCCCAACGGCAACGCCAGCGGCTGCGCGTGGATTTGGACGGCGAACCCGCCGCCGCACTGTGAAAGAGACGCGCGCCATCAGGGCGGCAACAACGTCGCCTACGCGGATGGGCATGTGAAGTGGATGAAAGCCAACGACATGCGTCAGCACCTGACCTTGCCGAATTAGACCCAGTGAGGAGGTAGATTCATGGGCGACCAGAAAAAAACCGTCGGCGCCGTCGTCCTCATCGTGGTGGCGATCGCCGCCTTAGCCTTCAGTTACATGAAGTTCTTCAGCAAACCCAAGACCTTGCCGCTCGATGAGATGCTTAAGAAACGGCAGGAGGTCGAGGCGCAATATGGCGGCCCGAAGGGGCTTCCTGCTGGCGGTCCCCGTCCACCGGGCGCACCGCGCGCGGGAGGTCCGAGTACGCCGAGCGGTGGAATGAGCGCGCCAACAGGTGGCGGTCGGTAGCGTGGGGTT
Organism: Abditibacteriales bacterium; assembly: GCA_025055355.1. Taxonomy (GTDB): domain Bacteria; phylum Armatimonadota; class Abditibacteriia; order Abditibacteriales; family JANWYM01; genus JANWYM01. Next base: position 4,177 of record JANWYM010000296.1, on the reverse strand, counting down.
CTCAAGTGCGAGGGTATTGGCGTTGCATCTCTGCTGGCGCAAAGGCGATTTGTGCGTCCTTGTTGTTACTGGTGGAGTGGCGCTTGCTATCACCCTCGCAGGCTGTTCTCAGCCACGGATATCGCCGACAGAGGCTCAGGGAGAGAGGATGACTTCCTCTTTACCTGAGCCTTCTTCTTCGGAGGAGGCTACCAAACTTCCGACACGCGAGCCGTCCGTCACTTTGGACACGGCGGAGTTGCAGTTCGCCCAATCTGTCGTCCGCCGATTTCCCAACGATGTGCAGGCGCGTCTGAAAGCCGCCTCGCTCTACGCGCGCGCGGGGTTGTTCCGCGAAGCCGATGAAGAACTCCGCGCCGCCCTGCGACTTGACCCGCACTCCTTTGAAGCCCATCGCGGACGGGTTGAGGTCTACCGCGCTGTCAACTACCTCGACCGTGAGATAGAAGCCTTGAAAAAACTCATCGCTCTCTACCCCCGCTACCTGGAGGCTTACCTTCAACTGGCAGGTATCTATCGCCAGTTGCATTGGAGCGCGGAGGCACTCAAGGTGCTACGACAAGCCGAACCCATTGCCGCTGGGTCGTCTGAGTTCTACTTAAGTCGCGCCTACATCCTCTACGCCCGCACGGAGTTTCAACGCGGTATTGACGAACTGTTGGCTCTCATCAAGCGCGACCCCACGAACGATAAAGCCTACAACCTGCTGTCCTACTGCTACTGGCAGCAGAACCGCTTCCCTGAAGCCATCAACGCCATTCAACAAGCCATTCGTCTCAAACCGCAAGAGCCACTGTATCATCAACGTCTGGGGGTCATCCTCATCTCGCAGCCCCAACCGGAACGTTACCGCGAGGCGCTGCCCGCGTTCCTCAAAGCGGCGGAACTCGACCCGCAGAATTGGGTCACGCGCTATTGGCTGGGCGTGTGTTATCGGCACACGGGCAGATTGGACGAAGCGCGGCAGGAGTTGGAAAAAGTCGCCGCTGCATCGCTCCACATCGAGTCCGTCGCCCTCGAGTTGGGGCAACTTTACCTGACACAGGGGAAGAAGAAAGAAGGACAACAACTCCTCGACTGGCACCGTCAGGCGCAGCAACGCGCCAACGCCATGCGCTCCGCGCTCAACCTGCTGCGCGTGCAACCGCAAAAACCCGAAGGGCACTTTCAGGCGGCGCAACTGTATTTGGAGGAAGGTAACTTCGCCTTCGCCATCGTCGAAGCCAGAAAAACGCTGGAACTGAACCCCCAGTATCCGCAGGCAAAGGACCTGCTCCTCCAAGCCCTCGAGCAAGCCGGGCGCACAGCGGAGGCGCGGAAGTTGAGAGGTGAGTCACGGTGAGAGGAAGAAGGGGGTTCATGGGTTCATGGGTTCATGGGGTGTTGGCGATTGGTCTTCCGCTTTGCGTGACGATGGCGGGTTGTCAGCGCACCGCCGGTCAGCCAGCCGCCGCAAAACCCGACACCCAACCCGCAACGCGCCACACGCCTCCTGCCCCCACCACGCGCTTCACCGATGTCACTCGGGAGGCAGGCATCAACTTCGTCCACGTCCGCGCCACGACAGGAAAGAAGTATTTTGTGGAAACGATGGGCGCGGGTTGCGCGTTTCTCGACTACAATAACGACGGGAGGTTGGACGTCTTCTTCATCAACGGCGCGCCCCTCCCCGGCTTCAAGGCGACCAAGAAGTTGACGCCTGCCCTTTACCGCAACAACGGCAACCGCACGTTCACCGATGTGACCGCTGAAGCCGGTCTGGCGATGGAGTTCTACGGTATGGGGTGCTGCGTGGGCGACTATGACAACGACGGCGACGATGACCTCTACGTCTCCGCCGTGCTCGGTCCCAGTCGCCTCTTTCGCAACGACGGCGGCAGGTTCACGGAGGTCACGAAGGAAGCAGGCGTTGACAACGGCAAGGTGTTCGGCACCAGTTGCGCATGGCTGGACTACGACAAAGACGGCGACCTCGACCTGTTCATCGCTAACTACGTCAAATATCACTCATTGAAGGACGACCTGCCTTGCTACTTCCGCGAAGGCGTCCGCTCCTACTGCATCCCGTTCACCTATCAAGGTGAGTCGTGTCGGCTTTACCAAAACCAACTCAAGCAGACCGGCGCGCCGACGTTCAAAGACGTGACCAAACAAGCGGGACTTTACAACCCCACCGGCAAATCGTTGGGCGTGGCGGTGTGGGACTACGATGACGACGGCTGGCTGGACATCGTGGTGGCAAACGACACCGAGCCGACGTTCCTCTATCACAACAACGGCGACGGCACGTTCACCGACGTCGCTTCCGAAAAGGGCGTCGCCTTCGGCGAGAACGGCGTAGCGAAGGCGGGCATGGGGATTGACATGTCCGACGAGCGCAACAACGGCAAAGCCTCGCTCATCATCGGCAACTTCTCCGGCGAGCGGCTGGCGTTCTACCGCCTGATGGACGATGGCTTCTTCGCCGAGCATTGCGTCAAGTCCGGCCTGGGCGCGGTGTCGCTGCTCGCGCTGACGTTCGGCGTGTTCTACTTCGACTTCGACAACGACGGCTGGAAGGACATCTTTGTCGCCAACGGGCATGTGCAGGACAACGTGGAGTTGTTCCAGAACAACGTGACGTATCGCCAGAGACCCTTCCTGTTCCGCAACCTGCACAACGGGAAGTTTGCGGAGGTCGGCATCCCGTCGGGCGAGCCGTTCACGCAAATGCTGGTGCTGCGCGGCGCAGCGTGGGGCGATTTCGACGATGATGGGCGATTGGACATTTTGGTTTCCGAGAACGACGGTCCGGGGCGGCTGTGGCGCAACGAAACGCAGACGGAGAATCACTACCTGAAAATCAAACTCATCGGCGTTCAGTCGAACCGCAACGGCTTGGGCGCGAAGGTCAAAGTCACCACCGGTCGCCTGACCCAGATGGACATCCTCCGCAGCGGGTCGAGTTACTGCTCCGCCAGCGAGTTGCGCCTGCACTTCGGCTTGGGCACAGCGACGCACGCCGACAAAGTGGAAATCACCTGGCCCAGTGGCATCGTAGACACGCTAACCAACGTGAAGGGCGACCGCATGATCACGGTCAAAGAAGGCAGCAGCCGCGCTGAACGACTATGAATTTCGCGCAAAGACGCAAAGGACGCGGAGAAAAACCTTCTCAAAAGTTACGCAGTTGCTGACACCATCTTCCCCCTCCGAAAATCCCCCTCGTCCTCCTCGTCCTCGAACCTCACAAGCGACCGACGACGAGAACGAGGAGGATTTTCGGAGAGGCTCTGAGAATCCTTTGCGCTCTTTGCGTCTTGGCGTGAAAAACTACTATGTCAACGCATCAAACTCCATCTTCTCGCCTTCGTTTCCTCATCGGCTTGCTCCTTCTCATGGTGGTCGCGCTTGTTGTCACGACCCCCCTGCGGCGGCGTGCGTGGCAGGAGGTGCAGCGGCTGCGTGAGGAGCAACGGCGGGCGCAGCAGCCCCCCGCGCCCGCGCCTGACCCCTTGCCTCAACTGCTGCAACGCCTCAGCAAACAGCCGGACGACGTCAAAGGGTTGCTGCAAGCCGCCTCGCTCTACGGACAGCGGCAGCGCTATCAGGACGCCTTATTCATGCTGCACGTCGCCGAGCTCGCCGCCCCGCGCGATGCGGAGGTGCAGCGGGCGATGGGGGAGATTTACTGGGCGATGCGGCACTACGACAAGGCTATTGACGCCTACCAAGCCGCGCTCAAACTGGACGACAAAAACGAGGAGACGCTGCTGCGGCTGGGCTACATGTATGTCAGCCTCGGCTGGTCGTCGCAAGCGCGGGAGATGCTCAAACGCGCCCGCGCCGTCGCGCCCCGCTCGGCGCGGACGTTCATTGCCTCCGCGATGCTGGAAATGCAAAACGCCAACCTGTCGGAAGCCGAAGAGTATCTGCGCCAAGCCGAAGCACTGCAGCCCAACAGCGACGCCATCTGCGCGCTCAAAGCCGACGTCCTGAGCAAGAAGACAAAGCCCAAAGAAGCATTGGCGATGATTGATAAAGCCATCGCCCTCAACCCGCGCCATCCTGCCTACCACATCACGCGCGGCGATTTGCTGTTGGGTGACGCCACGCCCGCTAACGTAGCAGAGGCGGAAAAGTCCTATCGCCGCGCGCTGGAACTGGACCCCACAAGCATCGGGGCGCGGGTGGGCAT
>JANWYM010000295.1 GCA_025055355.1 Abditibacteriales bacterium | reverse complement strand
CCTGGCGTCTGGGGGGGGTTGTTGGGGGCGGGCCGGCCCCCACCGCCCCTACGGATGTCACTGGGTAGGGCGAGACTGCAAATCGTTTCCCAGCGGTTTTTAAATTGTTTCTAAAGGCAAGAAAATGAGAACGAATCAGAACCGACGAGCAGTGTGGGCGATGGTCGGCGTGCTGGGTTTGGTGACGATGGCGATGGTTGAGTCGCAAACCCCCCGAGGGAGCATCGGTCGGAGCGGTGATTGGCCGCAGTTTCGCGGACCCGGCGGCTTGGGCGTCAGCCCTGAGCGTGGACTGCCGCTGACGTGGAGTTCCACCCAAAATATCGTCTGGAAGACCGCGCTGCCCGGCGCGGGCGCGTCCAGCCCGATTGTCATAGGACAGCGCATCTACTTGACCTGCTACACCGGCTACGGCATCCCCGGTCAGCCGCGCGGGGACCTTACGCAACTCAAGCGTCATCTACTTTGCCTGAACCGCAGCGACGGTAAAGTCCTCTGGCACTGGACGGCGCCGACGCAGTTGCCGGAGGAACCTTCGGTGCGCGAACACGGCTACGCCGCCAACACGCCGGCGGCTGACAGCGAGCGTGTCTACGTCTTTTTCGGCAAGTCGGGGGTGTTCGCTCTGGACCACAGCGGTCGCCCGCTCTGGCAGGCGGACGTCGGCTCGCGCACCAGCGGCTGGGGCTCGGCGGCGTCGCCGATATTGGTCGGGAACATGGTCATCATCAACGCCAGCGTGGAGAGCGAATCGCTGGTCGCGTTGGACAAGCGCACCGGCAGAGAGATATGGCGGGCGGGGGGCATCCAAGAGGCATGGAACACGCCGCAAGTGGTGAGCGGAGAGGGAGGCAAAACGGAACTGGTGATGGCTGTCTTCGGCAAATTGCTGGGGTTCGACCTATCATCGGGTGAGCGGCTGTGGTCGTGCGCAACGGATATCCGTTGGTATATGGTGCCGAGCGTCGTGACGCACGATGGGATTGTTTACAGCATTGGAGGACGCACCGGCGGCGCCTTGGCGGTGCGGGCAGGGGGGCGGGGCGATGTCACTGCCTCGCATCGGCTATGGACGGGGCGCAAAGGGTCGAACGTCTCCTCCCCCATTCTGCATGGGGGACACCTCTACTGGGCGCATGAGAATCTCGGCATCGTCTACTGCGCCGAAGCCCAAACGGGCCGCATCGTGTATGAAGAACGGCTCACGCCTGCGCCGGGCAGTATCTACGCCTCGCAGGTGTTGGCGGACGGTAGGCTTTACTACCTTTCCCGTAGAGGGCACGGCTACGTCGTGGCGGCTAAACCCACGTTCGAGCAACTGGCGCATAACGACCTGTCCGATGGGAGCACCTTCGACGGAAGTCCGGCGGTTAGCGGCGGTCAGTTGCTGCTGCGGTCGGATAGGTTTCTGTATTGTATTGGCAGAAAGTAGTGGTGATGGAGGAAATTCAGTAAGTCACAATTGGTTTGCCCACCCTCCCACTGCCGACGCAAGGTCGGCGGGGTGCGGGCCAATTGTGACTTACTGAAATTGTCATGTGGAGGATTGTAGCCTTGGGTATGGCGTTGATGCCGCTCTCAGGGCGGGCGGCAGCGCAGAGCAACGCGCCTGCATTTCTCCGACGCGAGGGAGCGCAACTGCGCTTGGACGGCAAGCCGCTGCGACTCGTTGCCGTCAACAAGTTTGATTTGTTTCTGCGCTTTTTAGAGGGCGGTGAGGAAAAACAGCAGGCGGTCAGTGCGATAGAAGCAGCAGCCAAGCACGGTTTCACGGCGATACGTTTCGCGGGCGTTGGCTTCTATCCCCGCCACATGCGCAACTGGGCGAACGAGAAAGTTTACTGGGGCGCGTTTGACGAACTGGTGCGGACCGCGAAGAGAAACGGCGTGCGGCTCATCCCCACGTTGTGCTGGAATCTCTACCTGTTTCCTGACTTGGCGCAGGAGTGCGTGCAGGACCTGCTGACAAATCCTGACTCGCGTTCGCGCCAATACCTGTGGCTCTATACCTACCAAATCGTGACGCGCTACAAGGACGAGCCGACAGTGCTGTTCTGGGAACTGACAAACGAGATGAACCTCGGCGCGGATCTGGGCTTCATGGCTCCTTACGGTAAGAGCGACCTTAATCCCGTTCATGAAGGCACCGCCTACATGCGCCTGCGCCGCGACAACTACACCACCGAGCAGATGATTCCCTTTCTGCGCGACTGGGCGCAGTTTATTCGTTCGCTGGACGCTCAGCACCTCATCGGCTCCGGCTTTTCCGCGCCGCGTCCCGCCGCGCAGCACTTGAGAAAAGCGCAGGGCAAAGGCGATTGGACGCCAGACAGTGAGCAGGAGTTGGAAACCTATCTGCGCGATACGCACCCTGACCCGATTGACCTGTTGAGCGTTCACTTCTACCGCAAGCACGACAACATCCGTCTCGGCAACCAAGACGAGGACTCCGCCGCTGTCCTCGCTGTCTTCAAGCGCATCAGCGAACGCATCGGCAAGCCGCTCTACATCGGCGAGACGGGCGACGAATATGAGACGCGCCCCCACGCGCCGTTTCTGAAAAACGTGCTGGCAGAAGTCACGCGCTTGGACATTCCCCTGACGCTGGTGTGGAATTGGATGAGTCCGGGCGACCCCTACGACGTGAACCCACAGCGCACACCGCAGGTAGTGGCAATGATGCGCGAGGCGAACGGGCGACGGCCATAACGCACCCGTGTGGTGGAGGTCTGGCAGAGGTTTGAGGACGAGGACGATTTTCGGAGGAGTTGCTCACGTCCCGGTGAGGACATCACGCCGCGTGAGAATCGTCCTCGTCGTCGGTCGTCTTTGAGAGTCGAGAACGAGGACGACGACGAGGACGATTCTCACAAGGAGCGAGGTGAATGAGTCTTGAGAGGTTTGCTCCTGCTGCTTTTCTCCGTCGGATGCATCGCCCCAGCTTTCGCCGCCACGCGGCAAGAGGTGTCTCTCAACGGCGCGTGGGAGGTGGTGAGGGTGCGCTCACTGGACGCGCCGCCCCCTGCCAACGGTTGGCAGCCGTTCGACGTGCCCGGCGTCGTGAGCGGACACAACTACGAGCGGGCGTGGTTTCGGCGGAAGTTTTCCGTGCCGCCGCAGTGGCGGGGGCGAAGAGTGTTCATTCGCTTTGGGGGCGTCAAGTATAACAGCCGCGTGTTCGTCAACGGTCAGCATGTCGGCGGCTGCTTCAATGGCTACGACGCTTTTGAACTGGACGTGACCGATGCCGTCCGCTTCGGCGCGGAGAACGAACTGCGCGTCGGCGTTCACGACTGGACAGGCATCTTTACGGGCGAGCCGGTGGACTTCGGCGACGTGCGCGGGTGGGACGATTTGCGCGCTGTGCCGCGCGACCGCATCCTCGCCCCGATTGGTGGACATTTCTCGCTGTTCGGCATCTGGGACGACGTGACCCTGTGCACCGTGCCGCCGGTGCACTTTCGAGAAATCTTTGTGCGCCCCTCCGTGCGGCGGTGGAAACTGGAAGTGGACGTCACAGTCGTCAACGCCGGGCGCGAGCCGTTTGCAGGGACGATAGAAGGGCGCATCTTTCCTTACGACGGTTCACCCCGCGACGCCGATGGACAGTGGCCGGCGCAGGGCAAAGCGTTGGCGGCGTTTCCCCCGACAAAACTGGTTGTTGCGCCCGGACAGCACAAGCCGCTGACGCTCCGCCTGGACAAGCCGCCGCTGCAACGGTGGTCGCCGCACCAGCCGCGTCTTTACGTGCTGGAACTGCAAACGCAGGCTGCCGAGGGGACGTCGGCGCTATCCCTCTCCGACGTGCTGCGCGAGCGCATCGGGTTTCGGGAGCTGTGGGTGCAAGGAGGTGACTTTTACTTCAACGGCGCGAAGGTGCATCTACTGGCGACGTCGTGGTGGCCTCCCACAACGCCCCCTGCGAGGGCAGACATCGCTGCGCAGATGCGCGCCATCAAGCGGATGAACGCCTTCTGCTTTCGCACCCACACGCAGCCGTGGCAGCGCCGATGGTATGAAGTCGCGGATGAAGTCGGCTTACTGATGATTCCCGAAGGCGCGGTCTGGAACGACGATGACGTTTACCGCGTCCACGACCCCCGTTTCTGGGAGAACTACGCCGCGCACTTGAAAGCGATGGTGCGCACGCTGCGCAACCATCCGTCGGTGGTGATGTGGAGTTTAGAGAACGAGTTCTACGGCGCGCGCGCCAGGGACAACACGCCCGTTGAGGACGAACTGGCGCGGCTTGGCACGCTCGTCAAGCAAGCGGACCCGACGCGCCCCATCACCTACGAGTCGGACGGCGACCCCGGCGGTGCAGCGGACGTGATTGGGCTGCACTATCCCAACGAATACCCCGAACGGCGGCTCTGGCCGAACGACGCTTTCTGGATGGACAGACCGCGCCTCATTCACGGTGGGGGCGGGATGTTCTGGGACGACAAGCCGTTCCTCTGGGATAGACGCAAGCCGCTTTACATCGGCGAATACCTCTGGGTGCCCAGCCGCGACCCCGCACCGCACACGGTCTTTTTCGGCGATGAAGCCTACAAAGACCACGCCACTTACCGCACGCTCGGCAAAGCGCTCGCGTGGCGGATGCAGATGCTCGCCTATCGTCATTACGAGGTCAGCGGTCACTCGCCGTGGACGGTGATCGAACAAGGTCCGCTGGACGAGCGGAATCCCTGCTGGGTGGCGCACCGCGACATGTATCGTCCTCTGGCAGCGTTCCTGCGTGAGTTCGACGCGCGGTTCTTCGCCGGCGAGACGGTGACGCGCACTGTGGAGGTTTTCAACGACACTTTCGCGGACCAGCCGCGCACGCAATTCCACTGGTCGCTGTGGGATGGAAAGAAGGTCGTGGCGCAAGGCAGCCAAACGATGAACCTCAAAAGCGGCGACCACCGCGAGTTGAAACTGCGCATCCCGATGCCGAAGGTTCAGACGCGCAGGCGGCTGACATTGCGCCTGACGCTGCGCGTCAACGGTGCAGAGCGTTTCCGCGAGGATTACGCGATGGAAGTCTTCCCGCGCCCCCAACGATGGTCGCTACCCAACGTGCGATTGTTCCTCTACGACCCCAAGGGAAGTTTGCGCAAGGTCTGGGAGAGGGACAAGGTGCCTTTCCGATTGCTGGACGAGGACGCGTTGCTGCATCTGCTTGAGTTTGAGCAGGGGCGCCTTAAGGTTAGGGAGGGCGGCATACTGGTGATTGGACCGGGGGCGCTGACGCGGGTGGCAGAGCAGTCGTCCACGCCCGTCATTGGGGTTGATTCCGCATACCAAGCGCGGCTCGACGGATGGTTGAAAGCTAACTGGCGCGTGTTAGTGCTGGAACAGACGGATGCTGCCTCCGACTGGCTGCCCGTGCGACTCAGCGGGCAGGCGTCTACGATGGCGTTCCCGCAGATGCCGTCGCATCCCGTTCTGCGCGGTTTGTCTGTTGAAGATTTCCGTTGGTGGCGCGGCGACCATCGCGTGAGTCATTACGAGCCGCTGCGACCGGTGCGGGGCGGGGGGAGACCGCTGGTGGTCAGCGGCACGGAACAGGGGCTTTCGCACGCGCCGCTGATAGAAGTGCCGCAGTGGGACAGCGTGTATCTGATCTGTCAGTTGCAGGTCGTCCGCAAGTTGGAGACGGAACCTGTCGCGCGGCTGCTGCTGGAGCGCATGATGCACTACCTCGCCACTTA
>JANWYM010000294.1:3093-5712 GCA_025055355.1 Abditibacteriales bacterium | reverse complement strand
GCACAATGTCATCCCCGTCTCGCTGGAGACCATGAAGTTGGATGTTGAGCGCACCGGGGAGGACGCGCTCATCACCAAGGATAACCTGCGCGTGGACGTCCGAGGCGAGTTTTACATCAAGGTGGACGCCAACCGCGAGGACATCCTCGCTGCGGCGCGGTCGCTGGGCGAGCGGGGGACACATCCCGACGCGGTGCAGATGCTGGTGTTTGAAAAGTTAGTGTCCGCGCTGCGCAGCGTGGCGGCGACGATGGATTTGGTGGACATCCACTCGCGCCGCGAGGACTTCGCCAAAGCTGTGTTTGAGAGCGTGCGCGAAGACCTCAAGCACAACGGCTTGACGCTGGAATCGGTCACCATTTCCAAACTTGACCAGACCGACCCGCGCAGCCTGTCCGATGACAACATCTTCGACGCGCAGGGCAAAAAGAAAATCACCGAAATCACCCAGTCCGCCTTGACCGAGCGCACGCGGTTGGAGAAGGCAGCGGAGGTCGAGCGCAACCGCCTCATCCGCGAAGCCGAGCGCGCCCAGCAGGAGCAAAACGTCCAGACCCGCAAGCAAATCCTGGAACTGGAAAGAGCCCAAGCCGAGGCAGAAGCGACGCAGGCTACGGAGGTCGCTAACATCCGCGCCGCCAAGCAGCGCGAGCAGCAGGAGTTCCTGATTGAGCAGGAGCGCGCTGTGCAGGAGGCGAAGATCGCCCAGGAGCAGGCGGTCAGACAGCGGCAGATTGAGCAGGAGCGCGCCGTGCAGGAGGCGAAGGTGCTGCAAGAGCAAGCGGTTAAGCAGCGGCAGATTGAGCAGGAGTTGGCGGTGCAGACGGCGGCGATTGAGCGCGACAAAGCCCTTATCCTGCGCGAGCAGGAGAAGCAACAAGCCGACATCTTGCGCAAGCAGGCAATTGAACAGGCGCGCATCGAGCAGGAGCGCGTCGTAGCAGTGTCCGACCGCGAGAAGCAAATCGCCATCGCGCAGAAGGAAGCCCTGCGCGCTCAAGCCGAACGCGAAGCCCTTGAAGCCCAAGCCGCCAAAGAAGCCGCCGAACAGAGGGTGCTCACTGTCGTCGCCACCTCGGAAGCCGACCGCGAGGCGCAGACCAAACTCATCGCCGCCAAGCAGGTCATCGAGCAGGACAAAATCAAGCGGCAGACCGACGCCGAGGTGCAGGCGTTCATGCAGGTCAAGCAAGCCGAAGCCGAACAGGAAGCCGCTGCCCGTCGCGCCGCCGCGCAGTTGCAACTCGCCGAAGCCGAGGCGAAGGCGAAAGAGTTGGTCGCGCAAGGCGAAACCGCGCTCAAGATGGTCGAGGTCAACGTCGAGAAGGAGCGGGTCAACGTCGAGCGCGCCCGCGTCGAGGTCGAGCGACAGGCGTTGGAGAACAAGCAGACATTCGAGCGCGCCGCCATCGAGTTCGAAAAAGCCAAACTGCAAATTGAAGCCGCCAAGGAGGTGCAAATCGCCATCGCGCAGGCGTTGGGGCAGTTCATGAGTCGCGGCAACTTCCAGGTCTACGGCGACCCGACGACGATGTCGCGGATGTTCGGCCAGTTCACGCAGGGCTTAGGCTTGGGCGCGTGGTCGGAAGGCTTGATGACCGGCACGCCCGATGCGGTCAAGGAGATAGTGAGCCGCCTGGGCGGCAACCTCGGCGAAGCCCTCGCCCCGCTGCTGGAAAAAGCCGTCGCGCAGAAGCCCGATGGTGGCGCATCCGACTCTGGCGCGACGATCGTCGAACGCGCCGAGAGGTCGCGGGATGAAAAGTAAGTGAGTCGCCGTCAGCGGATTGCGGTAGCGGATGAAACGGATGGTCCACGGGGTGAACGCAACTGCATCCGCCTCATCCGTTACAAGAATCCGTTGACAGCAACGTGGAGGGGTTCGTTCCGATGGTCAACTACATTTCAGGGCTGGTGTTCGTGCTGTGGTTGCTGGTGGGGGCGGCGGGATTTTATCTGTTCTACCCCTTCTGGCAGACGGAAAGCACGATGGTGACAGGGAGCGGCGCGGCGGTGGCGTGGCTCGTCATCGGCGGCATCGTCTCTTCCGCCATTCAGTTGGCAGCGCAGTGGGAGCGGGCGGTGGTGTTCCGCCTCGGCAGGTTCAAAGACATTCGCGGTCCGGGGCTGTTCTTCATCATCCCGCTCATTGACCAACTGCGCATGGTGGACACGCGGGTGCGGGCGATAGACATCCCGCGCCAGCAGGTCATCACCCGCGACAACGTGCCAGTGTCCATCAACGGCGTGATCTTCTTCCGCGTGAGCAACGCCGCTGATGCCATCGTGCATGTGCAGGACTACACCTTTGCCATCTCGCAGTATGCGCAGACCGCCCTGCGCGATGTGATTGGGCAGATGACGCTCGACGAACTGTTAGCGGAGCGCGAGCAAATCGGCAGAGCGATTGAGCAAACGGTCGAGCGAGAGACGAAGGGCTGGGGGCTGGACGTGACCGGGATTCGGATTCAGGACGTGGACATGCCCGAAGAGCTCAAGAAGATGATGTCGCGGCAAGCCTCCGCCGAGCGGGAGAAGCGGGCGACGATTACCAAAGCCGAGGGTGACAAGATGGCTGCCCTCAACCTCGCTGAGGCGGCGCGCACCATGGCGCAGAGT
>JANWYM010000294.1:0-3083 GCA_025055355.1 Abditibacteriales bacterium | reverse complement strand
CCAACACCGTCGTCTTAGCCGTGCCGGTGGAAATTATGGAAGCCATCGTCGCCTTCCGCAATCACAAGGCGTCGGGCAACTCAGAACAGCCGACCCTGGCGCAGAGTCGTGAGTCAATGAGTCAGTGAGTTCATGAGGTCATGAGTTGAGGGAGTTCACGGAGTTCACGAAGCTATGAACCCATGAACCTCCCTGAACCCCCAGAGCTTTATGAATGCGTTCGGCAGCCCCATCGCTTGGCACAAAGAGTTCGCTGACACGCTGGTTCTCTACTGCGCGGATGGGCGTTTCGTGCGGCAATGTGAGGACTTCCTGACCAACGGGTTGAAGGTGGCAACGTGCGACCATTTCGTCGTTCCTGGCGGGGCAGGGTGGCTGGTGCTGGACGCGCTGACGCTGCACGCCTACGACGCGGCGCGCGAACACATTGGCTTCCTGGTGCAGGCGCACGCCCTCCAACGCGCTGTCCTCATCGCGCACGAAGATTGCGGGTTCTATCGGCACAGGTTTCCCCACGCTACCGCTGACGAACTTTTCCAAGCGCAAATCAAAGACCTGCGCCAAGCGGCGACGACGCTGAGGGGGTGGTTTCCGCAACTGACGGTGGAGATGTATTACGCTCGCGTCGAAGGGGAGCGGGTGGAGTTTGTCCCCGTCCAGTAAGGATTTATTCACGGCGGAGGACACGGGCGGGAAGCCTGTGTCCTCCGCCGTGTCAGATTTTTCATGCCCTTCGTCCTCGGCATTGACCTCGGCACCTCCAGCACGAAGACGGTTTTGCTGGATGATAACGGTCAGGTGGTCGCGCAAGCGAGCGCGCCCTATCCGCTGCTGACACCTCAGCCCAACTGGGTGGAGCAACATCCCGCCGACTGGTGGCGCGCAGTGTGCGAGACAACGCGCCAAGTGCTGGAACGTTCTAACGTTCCGACGTTCCAACGTTCCAACATCGCCGCCGTCGCCCTGTCAGGTCAGATGAACGGCGCGGTGTTCGTCGACGCGCAGGGTAGACCGCTCCGCCCCGCGCTTCTATGGTTAGACGGGCGCTCTGCGAAGGAGTGCGACGAGGCGCAGGAGAAAGCGGGCGATCTGTTACGCCATCTCGCCCTGCACCGCCTCAACCCCGTCAACACGCTGGCGAAAGTCTTATGGGTGAAGAAGCGGGAACCTGACGTTTACGCCGCATCGCACAAGGTTCTCATCCCCAAAGACTGGGTGCGCTTCAAACTAACGGGTCAGTTCGCCAGTGACGTGTCGGACGCCTCCGTATCGGCGGCGTTTGACCTTGACAAGCGCGAGTGGGCGTGGGCGATTTTGGACGCGCTCGACGTGCGGCACGATTTGTTTCCGCCCGCGTTTGAGTCCACTGCCGTCGTCGGTTACGTCACCCCACAAGCCGCCGAGGAAACGGGGCTGCCAGTCGGCACGCCCGTCTGCGCGGGGGGCGGCGACATGGCGTGCATGGCGGTCGGCGGTGGCGTGATTGCGCCCGGCGTTGTGAGCATCACGATCGGCACGGCGGGGCATGCCACGACGTTCGCTGAAGGTGTGAGCGACGCGGCATTCAATCAACTCTGGCCGATGTGCCATGCCGTTCCCGGAGGCTACTTCTGGCTGGGCTGCACCTACACGGGCGGGGCGAGTTTGACGTGGTTCAAAGAAAGCGTGCTGCACGCCGACGACTTTGATACCCTGACGACGGAAGCCGCGAACGTGCCGCCGGGCGCGGAAGGCCTTTTCTTCCTGCCGTGGCTGGCGGGCAGCGCGACGCCCCACCCCGACGCCAACGCGCGCGGTGGCTTCATCGGTCTGACACTGCGACACACGCGGGCGCATCTCGTGCGGGCGTTGATGGAAGGCGTGGTTTACGACCTGCGGCACTGCATTGAATGTTTCAAGCGTCTGAACCTGCCCGTCAATGAAATCCGCATCGGTGAAGGCGGCTCGAAAAGTCCGCTGTGGCGGCAGATGCAGGCGGACATCTTCGGTCAACCCGTGCGGCGGATGGAGACGGAGGATGCCTCCGCTATCGGCGCGGCGTTGATTGCAGGCGTCGGCGTCGGTGTGTGGCGGGACTTTGTAGAGGCGTGCGGACGCGCCGTTCGTTTGGGCGAAGTTGTTGCACCCATCTCTGATAACATGAGGGCATACGAACGCGGCTATCGCCTTTACAGCCGCTTCTACTATGACTTGCAAGCAACGTTTGCGGAGATGGCAAGAGGGTAGCGCCGACATCCTGTCGGTATGGCACAAGCCATCCTCTGCGTCTTCATGAACTTTCTGCAACTGCAAGGTTGGTTTACCGTCTAACCGAATTGACGGAACGGCGCAGGCGCAACGGCAAAGGTGAGTCCTTTCCGCCAATTCTCCTTTGGGGAGAGGTGATGGACGATGTCACTCGTGGATAGCGAAACCGCCAAGCAGATGTGCGAGGACGCCAAGCACGCCTTAGCACGCGGGGAAGCGGATTCCGCCATCGGGCGCCTCCAGCAAGCCCTCATCTTCCACCCTCGGAGCGCGGACGCGAAAATGCTGCTGGGCATCGCCTACGCGCAGAAGGGGATGATGGATGAAGCCCTCGACGCCCTCGAAGAAGCCGTGAGCGTGAGCGAAAGAAATCCCGTCGTTCACTTCAACTACGGCAGCGTGTTGATGAAAGTTGGGCGCGTGCTGGAAGCGATTACGCAATTTGAAGAGGCATTGCGCATTAACCCCGCCTACGACAAAGCCAAAGCTGCTCTCGAAGCCGCCAAGAAGCAGTGGGGCGAGCAGATGTATATGCCCCCATCCACCGCTCGCCCGCATGCGCCGACATCGCACAAGGAAGAAGCCGCAACCACCAAGCACGGCGGATGGTTCGGTTGGGGGAAGAAAAAGTAGCCCGCCAGCATCTCAGCGCTTTTGGGACGCGCAACGTTCACCGCACGAGACGGCGTGCAGGCTTCAACCTGAACACCGCCCCGAAGGGGTCGGTGCGTCTCCGGGGAAGTTTGATTGCTGTCAACGGATTTCGGTAACGGATTAAGCGGATGGTGTCAGCGTCCAATCCGAAAGCAATCCGTTTCATCCGTTACCGAAATCCG
>JANWYM010000293.1 GCA_025055355.1 Abditibacteriales bacterium | reverse complement strand
CTCTGCGAACGCGAGCAGTGCTGCGCCCGCGTCGGCGTAAAACGCGCCCGTGCCTGCGACGATGAGCGGGGACTGCGCGGTGGACAGCAGCTGCACCGCCGCGCGTACGTCGTCGGCATCAGCGGCGGTGTCAGGCAATCGCACTTCGCCGACACGCGGGAAGTTCGGGACTTTATTTTCGTCCACCTCCGCCGCGAGGACGTCCAGCGGCACGGTGAGATGCACCGGCGCGGGACGTCAACTCATCGCCGCACTGCACGCCGTATGAACCGCATACGGGATGCGTTCCGCCGAAGTGACCAACTCGGCGTGACGGCACAACGGCTGCGCCAGACGCACGTGGTCAGCGTCCTGAAACGCCCCGCGCCCCAGATGACGCAAGTCGGCGGAACCCGTGAGGAGCAACACCGGCGCGCCGTCGAACCACGCGTTGAGCAGCCCCGCAAAGGCGTTGACGTGCGCGACGCCCGTGCTGGACGCGCACACCCCGACGCGCCGCGTCAGCCGCGCGTAAGCGTCCGCGACGTAACTGGCGGTCTGCTCGTTGTGCACGTCCACCACCCGAACACCCGCCTGCTTTGCGGCGTAAAGAATGGGGTCCAGTCCGTGCCCGCACAGGGTCGGCAAAAACGTCACGCCCCGCGCTTTGAGTTCGCGCACAAGAAGGTCTGCGCCCGTCATTGCCTTCTCCAAGGATGTCCCACGGATGGGCACTAACGCGGATGATTTTTTTCCGGTTTCTTATCCGTGTTAGTGTTATCCGTGGGACAATTTTATGCTATCTAACCTTCACCTTGACCTCACCCTTTCCTCTTACTGCGACAACTCCCACACGTCCCTTATCCCACCTCGCTCCTGCGAGAGTCACCCAAGAGGGAAATGGCTGTCCGTGTCGAACGAAGCAACCGCCAGGCGACAATGCTGTGAGAGCGCAGGCTACATGGACGCACGCGGACGCTTGTCATCGCATCTATCCGCGTCCGTCTATGCCATTGACGGTATCATCGAAGGGGTTATTATGACTTACACGGTAGGCATCATCGGCTGCGGGCGCAAGGCTGCCACCATTGACGATGAGCGGCGATGGATGACGAATTACGACGAGTTTCCTTGCTGCCATGCCGCCGCTTACACGGCGTTACCCAACACGCGCATCGTTGCGGCATGCGACCCTTCGCCAGAGAAACTGGCGGACTTTCAGCGGCGCTGGGGACAATGCACGACCTACACGGATTACCGCGCCCTGCTGGAAAAAGAGAAGCCCGACATCGTCAGCGTCGTGACGCACGCGCCACTGCACGCGCAAATTACGATGGACGCCGCCCACGCGGGCGTCAAGGGAATTCTCTGCGAGAAGGCGATGGCGACGTCGCTGGAAGAGTGCGACGCGATGATAGCCGCGTGCGCAGCAAACCGTGTTAAACTGCTCGTCAACCATCCGCGCCGTTTTCATCCGACCTTCACGCGCGCCAAAGAGACGATTGAGCAAGGCGCCATCGGTCAACTCCGCAGCATCTATGCGGCGGGCTACAACAAACTGATTCACAACGGCTCGCACGCCTTCGACATCCTGCGGATGTTCTGCGGTGAGGCAGTGTGGGTGCAGGGCGAACTTGTTGAGGTGGACGACCCA
This sequence comes from Abditibacteriales bacterium, assembly GCA_025055355.1. GTDB lineage: Bacteria > Armatimonadota > Abditibacteriia > Abditibacteriales > JANWYM01 > JANWYM01. Next base: position 4,101 of record JANWYM010000293.1, on the reverse strand, counting down.
CACGACAAAGATGGCATCGGGGCGGTGAAGATGGCAAACGGTGTCACGGCATTTGTGGACTTCACCAGCCAGCAGCCGTTCGGCTTTCGTTTGATGGGCACGGAGGGCGTGCTGTTCATAGACCAGTTCCGCGACGGGTTCACGCTCATCAACTTTGAACCCGAAGAGGTGGACCCCTCTAAGCCGTGGTTTCGCTACACTGCCAAGCGCGCCGCCGAACGGTATTTCCCCAACCGTCGCCCGTTCGACCCACCCATGCAAGCCGCCGTGAAGGAACTTATCGCCGCCATTGAAGAAAACCGCGAGCCGCAGTCCAGCGGCGTGGACGGACGCGCCGCATTGGAAATGGGTTTAGCCATGCACGCCTCGCACCAGCAGGGTGGCGCGAGAGTCGCGCTGCCGATGCAGGACCGCGCGTTGCGCGTGCTGTCCCGATGAGAGTGGTAGGACAGGTTGGCAACTTGTCTTACCAAACTTAGAGTGTGTATAAAAACCGCTCCCCCCAGGGGAAGGGCGGCGGGAGGGGTCAAAGTCGTTTTTATGCACACTCTTAACTATTCCGTCGTTATGAAAGTCGAAACCTATCGCGTTGGTCCGATGGACAACGGCGTTTATCTCATCATTGACGAGGCAACGCAGCGCGCTGCGTTGGTGGACCCCAGTTTTGAGAGCGAGTTCATTCTGGACGTCATCCGCGAGCGGGGGTTGACGCTGGAGTGGATTCTGAACACGCACGGGCATTACGATCACGTCGTCAACAACGCCTTCTTCAAGCGGGCGACGGGCGCGCCGTTGGCGATTCACGCGGACGACGTGCCGTTTCTGGAGGACATGCGAGGGCAGGCGATGTGGATGGGGATGGAGCACGTCGAGGATTCGCCGCCGCCTGACCGGCTTTTAGAAGAAGGGGACGTAGTGCAAGTTGGCAACCTATACCTACACGTGCGGCACACGCCCGGACATTCGCCCGGCGGCGTTACGTTCGTCGCTCAGACCGTCGCCATCGTTGGCGACGTGCTGTTCGCGGGCGGCATCGGGCGCACCGACTTGCCCGGCGGGGATGCGGAGACGTTGTTCCACTCCATCCGCACCCAACTGTTCACGCTGCCGGACGATACGATTGTCCTGCCCGGTCACGGACCGTCCACGACGATCGGACATGAGAAGCGGACGAATCCGTTTTTGCTTCATTGGCAGTGAACTCCGTGCCCAGTTCCTCCACCGTGTCGGCGAGCAGTTTCCGTGTGCCTTCGCAGTGAACCGTCTGACCCCGCTGAACGAGTCATCATGTTCAATAGTGCCTCGCATGTTCTCGTCCCCAGGTCAATCGGGAGTTCCTTAACTCAGGCGTCGGCTCCGTTCATACAACCTGAAGACATCGCGCAACTTGTCCTTGACCTTTCCCTCGGCGGGCGATGGAATCACGAGACAGGCTATTGACGTAGATGCCGAGTATCTGCTAAAGTGTATAAAGGCGCAAAGATGTCATCAAGATGCACCCTTGCATCTTATTATCTTTACTTCCCTGCATCGCAGGTGACTTATGGACGATAAAAACATTGAGCGCGGCTTTGCAATTTTGCAGCAGATGACCGGCGGGCGGGCGGAGGAGGTAGAAGCACGGTGGAAGGCGTTGCACCCCGACCTGGCACGGTTGATTGTGGGGTTCGTGGCGGGCGAGATGTGGACGCGCCCCCATCTGGACCTGAGGACGCGCAGCCTGATCACCGTCGCGGCGATGACGGCGTTGGGGCGCCCGAACGCGCTGGAACTCAATATCCGTATGGCGCTGAACAACGGCGCGACACGCGAGGAAATCGGTGAGGTGATTTTACACATGGCGGCATACGCGGGCTTTCCCGCGGCGTGGGAGGGTATGATTATCGCCAACAAAGTCTTTCAGGAGCATCCCTCATGACGGAACGGACGGATTCTCCCAAACCTACAGTCTTCGCCAATCGGAGCGAGGAGGAGTTTGCGCGGTTGTTCGATTACTACAACCTGCGCTGGGAATACGAACCACACAGTTTCGCTGTCGAGTGGGACGCGGACGGCAAGCCGACGAAGTATTTCACACCCGACTTTTACCTCCCTGACTACGACCTCTACATAGAAGTCACCACCCTCAAGCAGCGGCTCATCACCAAAAAACACCGCAAAATCCGCCTGCTCAAGCACTACTACCCACACGTGAACATCAAGCTCCTCAACTTGAATGACTTCAAGAAGTTGATGCTCAAGTATGGGGTGACGGAGGAGGCCGCGGAAGAAAAATGAGGGCGTGTGACGCGGTGTGTCTCGCGTGCGGCGTGAGCCTGCCGGCGGTGGTTGCCCGCACAAGGCTTGGAAGCGGCAGACGTGCGCCTCGCAAAACTCAGCGCGCAGTGGGTCACCTTCGCTTTCGAGGAGTGATTGCGGCGGTGACGCTTGAGGATACGTGGCGAACGGCGATGTCAGGGGACGCGCTGGCGCGGAAGTCAGCGGAGGTGTCCGCGGTGCGTCAGCACGTTGACAGGTTAGCCCGTTGGCACTTGACACGTTAGCACGTTGGAACGCTGGCATGTTGGCAGGTTCTAACGTTCCAACGTGCTAACGCGCTAACCTAAAAGGGCCACCGCGCCGACCTATCAACGTTGCGTTCTAATGCGCGAACAGAAACTCCTTCGTGTTCAGCAGCGCCCACATTACGTCCTCCACGCCCGCGCGACGGGAGGGGCTCTGCGCGATTTGCTGCTGCGCGCGGTGGAGTTCTTCTTCCGTCGGGAAGCGGTTGACCGTCCAGAGGTAAAGTTCCTCGACGATTTCACGGTCGGACTTGCCAGACTGGAGGAGCTGGTGGACGCGCCCGCCATCGGCGGAGATCTTGGCGTTGATAGCGGGGCTGTTCATGATGTGCAACGCCTGGGCGATGTTGGGTGAGGCGGTGCGCTCGCACTCGCAACTGATGGTGCGGGCGGGGCGCCCGAAAACGTCGAGGAAGTAGGACCCCACTTTGTTGTCGGGCAACTGAATGGCACGCGTGCCTGCCGGCAGACCGGGGAATTTCTCCGGCTGCCCCGTGGCTTGACCGATGGCATCGAGCAACTGCTCCGCCGAGAGGCGGCGGGCGATGTAGTGCGAGAAGTTCTTCTCGTCCTTCTCGTTCCAGCGGTTGGGCTTGAAGGTCAATTGATAGGTGCGCGAGTTGGCGATGAGGCGGATGAGAGCGCGCACGTCAAAGTTGTGGTCGACGAAATACTTGGTCAGCGCGTTCATCAACGGCTCGTTCGTGGGTGGGTTGGTCGCCCGCACATCGTCCACGGGTTCGATGATGCCGCGCCCCATCAGGTGGCGCCAGATGCGGTTGGCGGTGCAGGTCGGGAAGAAGGGGTTGCTCGGCGAGGTGACCCACTCCGCCAACTTCACGCGGCGGTCCTCTTCGGGGCTGTCAATCAGCAGGACTTCCCCGTCGAGCGGCTTGGGTTTCATGACGCGCCCGGTCTTCGGGTGCTGCACCTCGCCGTCGCGCTTGACGGTAATGACGAAATCGTCTCGTTGATAGTCGGTCTGCTCGGGGTTCTTCGCGCCGACGCGGGCGAAGAAGGAGGCGAAGTGGTAATACTCGTTCTGCGTCCACTTCTCAAACGGGTGGTTGTGGCACCGCGCGCAGCCGACGCGGATGCCCAGCAGCGCCTGGGCGGTGGCTTCGCCGAGGTCGCGGGGGTCTTGGGTGAAGCGGTAGTAGTTCGCCGCGCCGTTGTCGAAGCAGGAGCCTTGCGCGGTCAGCATCTGCCGCACCATCTCGTTGAACGGTGTGTTCTTCGCGACGTTCTCCCGAATCCAGCGGTTGAAGGCGAACATGCCCTTGGTCGTCAGGGAATCGCGGTTGACGCGGAACAGATCGCTCCACTTGAGCGTCCAGAAGTCCACGTAGAGTTGCCAGTAGTCGCGCTCGCCCCGCTGGAACGCCGCGCCACCGAGGTAGGTCGCGTAGTCGTCATTGAGCCCTAACAGCGCGTCAATCAGTTTGCTGCGCTTCTGCGGGTCTTTGTCTTTGAGGAACTGGCGGATTTCGTCGGGCGTGGGCGGCGTGCCGATGATGTCGAGGAACACGCGGCGCAG
>JANWYM010000292.1 GCA_025055355.1 Abditibacteriales bacterium | reverse complement strand
GCCGGTGGACCTCAAAAAATGGGGCTACAAGGATTTAGAACACCTCATCAACTGGCGGCTCTACAAAGAGCACTCGCAGGGCTTGATGGCGGAGTTGGGCAGCCACCAGTTGGACGCGATCAACTGGATGCTGGGCGCGACGCCCCTCGCGGTCATGGGCGCAGGAGGCATTGATTACTGGAAGGACGGGCGCGAGGTTTACGATAACGTCAACGTCATCTACGAATACCCCAACGGTGTCAAGGTGTTCTACCAATCGCTGACGACGAACTCCTACGACGACTATTACGAAATGTTCCTGGGCACCCGTGGCACGCTCATCCTGCAGGGCGAGAACAAAGGCTTCCTGTTCCCCGAGCCACAAAAAGAAGAGGCGTGGATGAAGGTCGCCCAGAACAAAACGAAGGGCGGACAGACGAACCGCGAAGGCGTCCTGCTCGACGCCAGCGCGACGGTGCGCGCCGACAAGCCTAAAGTCCCCGGGCAGGACCTCGACATCGCCAAGGTGCGCAAAAACGCCTACCAGTTGGAGTTGGAGGCGTTCTTCCGCTGCGTGCTGGAAAACCAGAAGCCCTTCTGCGATGGCGAGACGGCGCTGGCGGCGGCGGCGACCATCCTGCTGGCGAACGAGGCAATGGCGCGGGGGACGAAGTTGGTGTTCAACGAAGGCATGTGGACGGTGTAAGGGTGTGTATCAAAACCCCTCCCCCAGCTCCTCCCCAGGGGGAGGGGAGTCTAAAAACGTTGCTTCTCATCCCCGGGGGAAGGGGAAAGAAGGTCTCAGCAACGGCGTAACTTCTGGATGGAAAACAATCGTCCTCATCATCGTCATCGCCGGTCGTTTTTTGAGGTTCGGGAACGAGGGCGACGAGAGGGGCGACGATTGCCAAGCACCTTCACCGTCTCCCGCGCCACGATGATCTCCTCATTTGCCGGAACCACCATCACTTGCACGCGCGCGTCGTCGGGTGAGATGATGCCCTCTGTGCCGACGCAGGCGGCGTTGCGGGCATCATCGAGGCGGATGCCGAGATAATCTAAGTCACGGCAGATGCGGGCGCGGATGTTGACGCCGCGCTCGCCCATGCCGCCGGTGAAGGCGAGCACGTCCACACCGTTGAGAGCGGCGACATAGCTGCCGATGTATTTTTTCACGCCGTAAACGAAGGCGTCAATCGCTAACTGCGCGCGGGCGTTGCCCTGCGCGGCGGCTTCCTCTAAATCGCGCATGTCTTCGCTCACGCCCGAAACGCCTAACAGTCCGCCGTTGCGCGAAAGTGCGTCGAAGATTTCCCCCAACGTTAGCCCCTTCGACTGCAAGAACGGGATGGCAAACAAATCGAAGTCGCCCGCCCGCCGTGCCATGAACAAGCCTGATTGCGCCGAGAAGCCCATGCTGGTGTCCACCGACTTGCCGCCGTCAATGGCGCAGATGGAGGAACTGCCGCCGAGATGACAGGAAATGATTTTGAGCGATGCGGGCGGCACACCCAACCGCTGCGGCACACGCTCGGCGACGTAGTGATGTGACGCACCGTGAAAGCCGTAGCGTCGGATGCCGAACCGCGTCGTCCACTCGTAGGGGATCCCGTAAATCGCCGCGTATTCGGGCATGGTGACGTGAAAGTGCGGCTCAAACACGCCCACGAGTGGGACGTGCGGCAGGAGCTCCTGAAAGATGCGAATGGCGCGCAGGTAGGGCGGGTTGTGCGCCGGCACGACGGGCGTGTATTCTTCCATCTTCGCCAGCACGTCTTCTGTCAACCGCACCGCGCCGCGCACGTCGCCCGCGTGCACCGTCTTGAACCCTACCCCAGAGAGTTCATCAAGCCTCCCAAGGCAGCCAAGTTGCGCGTCCGTGAGCAGAGACAGCGCGGTTTGCACGGCATCCTTGTAAGTCGGCACCGGCACTTCTCTTTCCACCGCGCCGTTGACCGTCCAGTGCTGCAGCGGACTCCTCTGCGAACCGATGCGCTCCACGCGCCCCTTCGCCAGCACGGTTTCATCAGGCATGGAGAAGAGTTGGTATTTGAGCGAGGTGCTGCCAATGTTGCAGATGAGGATTTTCAATGGTTGATATTTGGCGGCTGATGGCTGATGGCTGATGGGTTCCTCAACCATGAACCATTCACCATCCACCATCAGGGCGGTCAATCCCGCCGTTCCAGCATTTGCCGAAGATGCTGCTCGACGCTTTCGCCGAACTCCTTGTCGCTCAGGCAGATTTCGAGGAAGGCTTTCCAGTAGGTCTCGAAGTTACCGATGTCATAGCGTTTCTCGTCGCGCGCCAGTTGCACCGCCCAGACGGAACGCCCCTGTTCGAGCAGCCATTGAATCGCGTCGGTCAACTGGAACTCGCCGCCTTTGCCGGGCGGGCGTTGTTTGATGGCGCGGATGGCGTCGAAAATCGGCGGCGCGAACACGTAGCGCGAGGCGATGGCGTAATTGCTGGGCGCGCTGTCGGGGTCGGGTTTCTCGACCAAGCCGACGAGTTCAAACACTCCATCAGCCGTCCCGGACTTGGGCGCGACGATGCCGTAGCGCGACACGCTCTCACGGCTGACCCGCTCGACGGCGATAGTGGCTGCCGCTCCCTGCTGAATGTGAACGTCCATGAGCCGCTGCAACAATGGCTGATTCGCATCGCTCCACAGAATCGTGTCGCCCAACGCCACGACGAACGGCTCGCCGGCGACGAACTCCTCCGCGAGCGAGATGGCATCGGCTAACCCACGTTGCTCGCTCTGGCGCACGAAGAAAAACCGCACGCCCAACCGTTCGTAGTCAAGTTCGTCCACCGCTTCGTGATTGGTGAGGTCTTTGTCGAAGTGGTCCTCGATGGCGCGCTTGCGAGCGCCAGTGATGATGAGGACGGCATGAAGCCCGACGCGAATGGCTTCCTCTACGACGTATTGAATGGTCGGCTTACGGGCGACGGGCAGCATTTCTTTGGGCTGGATTTTGGTCACGGGTCGCAGCCGCGTGCCTAAACCGGCGGCAGGAATAACCACTTTCGTGATGGGCTGGCGTGATGACGACATTGCTGTTCCTTTCAGGCGGGCGCCCCCGCCCGCCCTCCCGTTGTTATTGCAAAGTCATGGCGAACGTGACCCTCTGATGGACGGGCACGTTCTGGAACTCCGGCGCAGAGGCCGGAAGCCCCTGCATGTTGAGGGTGAGTTGGGCGTTCGCCGTTCCGCGCATTTCCAGCAAGCGTCCCTCGTTTTGAGAGAAGCGCGACGTGATGCGGCACGATACCGCGCCGCTGATGTGGGCGGGGATTTGCAACATGGTGATGTGCATCCGCAGCGGAGTGCGGGCTTCGGTCTGGATCTCGGCGATGGATTGTTTCTGCTCGGTCTTGAGCGACTTAAGGGTGGAGCGGGCAGTGACGGTCACCTTCTCCCCGCCCGGCGCGGTGAAGGAAGAGGTGGTGTCCCAGGACTCGCCCACCTGCACGTCGCGGTTGGGGAAACCGACGGCACTGATGTCGCCGAAAAACTGGTTGAAGTCAAACCCGCCGAGGTCCATGTTGTGGGGCTGCGCCACCGGCGCGGCTCCCGGCTCCGCGAGGCGCGTGCTTAACACCTGTCCGTTTTTGTTCATCTGCACCTGCACGGTCGGGAAGGTCAGCGGAATCGTCGTATCGGTCATGCCCGCCGTGGCTGTCTGCACCTGTCCATCGCGGAAGGTGTAGAGCAGCGTCGCATCGCCATTGGACTTGACTTCCTGCACTTGCTGCTGAATCGTCAGTTGCCCCTTAGCCGTTGTGATGATGGGGCTGGAAGGAACTTCGGCGCGCGATTCAGCGGAGAAGGTCATCCGATAGGTCAACGTTTGTCCTTTGGTGAAACGATACTCCAGCCGCACCGCCAACGCCGGCGCCAGCCACATCGCCACAAGCAGCCCCATCAGAACGAGTCCAGCACACCCTAAAACCCCTCGGCTCACAGTGATCGCCCCTTCCACGTCAGGCTGTTGTGATTATACCCAAATCCCGTGCGAAGTTCAACGGGCTCCAGGGAGAGCCTCTCTGAAAGCCTCCCCCGATCGAAATCGTCCCATTTGACGCCCCGGGCTGCCCGTGCTAAAATAGGGACAGCGATGGCAACGTCATGGGACTCATTTCTGAAAGGATTGTTCCTTGAGTGGTTTCGGGCTCACGGGGTGACTGTCGTGACCGAGATGGAGGTCGTGCATCAGTCGTTGACGATTGATGCCGCCGCTCTCTGCGAGCCTGCGGATGTGGCGCGGCTGGCGCAGGACACGCCGTTCGGCTTCTTTCGGCGGCACAACCTACTGGAGTTCAAATCCCCTAACGACCTGCTGAATGAAGCCGAATACAACCTGATGATCGCTCGCGCTCTGCTCTACGTTGCGCAAGAAAAGGCATCGCGCTCAGATGCGCTGGTGTGTATCTTCAACCCGACGAAGCCCGTCGCCATGCTGCGGCGTCTGGCAGGATCGGTTGAGTTCGAGCGGGTGGCGGAGGGGCATTACGTGGGCAAGGATGCCGTGACGTGCCATCTCTTTGTGGCATCGGAGTTGCCGGTAGAGGAGCGTTACTTCCCGCTGCTCTTTTTGGCGAAGGGGCGCAAGAAGGAAGAGTTCTTGGAGGAACTCGTTAGACGATGGGACACGCGTTTGCTGGATAGATATCTTGTGCTTCATTCTGACGAGAGAGAGACGGTGATGCGTATGGCGAAGAGGTTACCTACTATCGAGGAGAACTATCATAAACTCATATTAGGATTGGCGCAGGACATGCCGAAGCACTTCGTGCAGGCGTTGAAGGATCTCCCCGCTGATATGCGCGCCGAGGTCCTGAGGGCGCTCACAGAAGAACCCAACGGTCAACCTACAAAACCTAAACGCTCAAAGCGCAAGAGAAGGTAACCCATGAACTTCATCAGCCCTTTCCACCTCCTTTACTTCCTTCCGCTTGCCGCGCTCATCATTTTGCTCTACCTGCTCAAACTCAAGCGCAAGGAACTGGTCGTGTCCTCGACCCTGCTGTGGCAGCAGGTGCTGCGCGACTTGCAGGCGAACGCGCCGATTCAGAAGTTGCGGAAGAACCTGCTGCTGTTGCTGCAACTGCTCATCTTGTTGTTCATAGTCGTCGGCGTGGCGCGTCCTTACATGAGCGTGCGCGCCCTGACGGGCGAGAACGTCGCGGTGATTTTAGACGCTTCGGCGAGCATGAAGGCGACGGACGTCGCGCCCTCGCGCTTCGAGGCGGCGCGCAAGGAAGCCTTGCGTATGGTGGAAACGTTGGGCGCGGGGGATAAGATGATGGTGATTGAGGCGTCGAGCAAAACCCGCGTCCTGACGCCGTTCACTTCTGACAAGCGCACCCTCAAAGACGTGCTGGCGCGCGCGCAGGCGAAGGACACCACCTGCCACCTGCGCGAAGCCGTCGTGCTGGCCTTGTCGCTCATCAAAGGGCAAAGAAACGCCAGCGTTTACATCCTCAGCGACGGCGCGGTGGAGCCCATCAGAGACCTGCGCATCGGCGGAGCGACGATTAAGTTCGTCAAGTTCGGCCGCCGCGCTGACAACCTCGCCATCACTGCCCTCGATGTGCGCCGCAGTTTCGCGGCGGCGAGCGAGTATCAAATCTTCGTCACCGTGCACAACTTCTCCGACCGCGAGCGGGAAATCAACCTGGAACTCCTGCACAACAACCAACTCGCCAAAGTGCGCCCGATGAAGATTCCCGCCCAGCGGAGCACGTCGGAGGTGTTCGACACCCTCGGCT
>JANWYM010000291.1 GCA_025055355.1 Abditibacteriales bacterium | reverse complement strand
GTTCGCCAGAAACAACCTCTGGAACGACGACAGAAAAGACGCCCGGTTTCAGCGTGTTGCGTCGGTTTATGCCCTTTCAGCCGAAAGTCGTCGGCTATGCAGCAGTAACGACGGAATCAAAGCAGGCGTATAGCGACACTATCTGGCAAGATGTGACCCGCTTCAGGATTGTGACCCCTGATAAGATTGAAATCAATAGGGGAACGGGATGGTCTCGCTACCTTGACCCCCCACAGAACGAAACGCCAATCTCGATCGCTGCCTGTCGCACGATGGAGAAAGCCGCATATAGTTTAACCACATGGGTGAAAGTGCATATCTTTCTTTTGACGAAAAGCGGGACGATTTGGGAGAGCATCGATGGTTCGCCGTGGGAAGTCTTCATAAAGGGAGACGGCGAAGAAGCAATAGGAATAGCCTCAGCAAGTTACGCGGAGAAGGCTGCCTATAGTTCTACGACCTATTGGAACATCCGTCTGTTTAGGTTATTGAAAGACGGCTCGATTGAGTCCTCTGAAGGTCACAGCTGGGAGTGGTTTGCGTCTCCTGGTTCGAAGCGGGTTCTTGCGATCTCTGCTGCCTCATGGCGAGAGAAGGCTTTTTACAGTGATACAACATGGTGGCATGTAGGAGTCTTTCGTTTACTCGACGATGGGACGGTTGAAAAGTCTGAAACAGGAGCAGATTGGTCACGCTATACCACGCTGCCTAACGCCACTGTCATCGCGGCTTACACTGTGGAGGAGAAGGCTGCCTATAGTCCAATCACCTGGGTTAACATTGAGGTTGAGGGGGCTTCTGAAGACCCACAATCTTCCGCCTCCTTCAGGAGAAATGGCTCTCTTGGAGGTCGCTGATGCTTACTCCTTCGACCATCCTCTGCCCTGCCTGTCAATCACCCAGCCCCGTCGGGCGACAAAAATGCGCCGCGTGCGGGGCGAGCCTCGTCGTCGTGCCGTGTCCGCGCTGCGGGCAGGAGAATGAATTGAGTGCGCCGCTGTGCAGCCGGTGCTATGCGGACTTGCGGCTGCGGAGGTGCCCGCACTGTCACGCGCCGAACCTGTTGAGTGCGGTGGTATGCGCGCAGTGCCGTCGAGAATTGATTGTCTCCCGCCAGACAGGAGGGGAGAGGATCGCCCCTTCCCCCGGCAAGCGTGGCGGCAACCTGTGGAACGTGCTGGTCGTTCTCTTCAACGGGGGCGTGCTGGCGGGGGTGTTGCTTGTCTTCCTGCGGCACAACCCCTCGCCCGCGCTGGCGATTGCCGCCGCGATAGCGGGCAGTTTCCTCGTCCCCGCAACGGCTACGTTGGCGCTGTGGGAGATATGGGCGCGGCGACAGATCCCCGGCACGACCTTTTTCTGCGTTTTCGTGAGTGGTGCGGTGCTGGGCACCGCTGCCTCGCTCGTTTTATATGTCGTCATACCGCTGGTCGGGGTCGGATTCGGCGGGCTGCTGGCGGTGCCGGTCATCATCGGGGCGGCGGAGGAGTTGGGCAAGATGCTCTCGGTGGGGTGGCTGCTGAAGCGGCAGGAATATGCGCTGGAAACGCATGGCTTCATGTTTGGCATAGCCGCCGGGTTGGGGTTCGCCGCGCTGGAGAGCATGGGCTATGCCTTGATAGGTTATCATCTCGGCGGCGTGCCGCGCATGACGCAAGTGGTGTTGCTGCGCGCTTTCCTGACCACCTTCGTGCACGCGGCGTGGACGGGCAGCCTCGCCGCCATCGTCTGGCGCGAGCGGCGCATCAGCGTCCAGTTCACCCCTCCCGTCCTCGCCACCTACGTCCTCGTTGCCGTCCTCCACGCGGTGTGGGATTATCACATCATGCCCGGCGTGCCGCTGGATGAAGGTATCGCGTTCCTCGTCATCAGCGGGCTCTGCACCGTCGCCCTGTTCATCTTGCGCGCTCAGTCCGCCGTTCTCGCGGCTCGGCGCAAGTGAGGGATCCGTTCATCTGCCCGCGCCGTCGCTGAACCGCTGAAAGGCGATGGTGGCGTTGGTGCCGCCGAAGCCGAACGAGTTGGACAACGCGACCTCGACCTTGCAGGGCTGCGCCTTGTTCGGCACATAGTCGAGGTCGCAGTCGGGGTCAGGGTATTCGTAGTTGATAGTGGGCGGGACAATTTGATGGTGCAGCGCCAGCAGCGTGTAGATGGCTTCCACTGCCCCCGCCGCGCCCAGCAGATGCCCCGTCATGGACTTAGTGGAACTAACCTTAAGGCGGTAGGCGTGCGCCCCGAACACGGTTTTGATGGCGCGCGTTTCGGTTACGTCGTTGAGTTCCGTGGAGGTGCCGTGCGCGTTGATGTAGTCCACCTGTTCCGGCTTGAGGCGGGCACTGCGCAGGGCGGCTTGCATGCAGCGCACTGCCCCCGCGCCGTCGGGCGGGGCGGAGGTGATGTGGTAGGCATCGCTGGACATGCCGAAGCCGACAATCTCGCCGTAGATGCGCGCCCCGCGCGATTGAGCGTGAGTGAGTTCCTCCAGAATGAGAACGCCGGCACCTTCACCCATCACGAACCCATCGCGCTGCTTGTCAAACGGGCGACTGGCTTTCTCTGGCTCCTCGTTGCGCCGCGACAGCACCCGCGCCGCGCAGAACCCCCCGTGCGCGATGGGGATAATCATGGCGTCCGTCCCGCCCGCAATCATCACGTCGGCGTCACCGCGCTGGATGATGTAGTAGCCCTCGCCGATGGCGTGCGTCCCTGCCGTGCATGCCGTGCTGACAGCCAGGTTGGGTCCCTTCAACCCGTAGAGAATGGAAATCCATCCCGCCGCCATGTTGACGACAGTGCTGGGGACGAAAAACGGCGAGATGCGGCGCGGGCCTTCGCGCAGAAACGCGCCAATGGTATTTTGCAGCGTCTCCATCCCGCCCATGCCACTGCCGATGATCACCCCGGTGCGCTCCTGCAGAACGTCGTCTATCACCAGTTGCGCGTCCGCGAGCGCTTCCTGCGCGGCGGCGATGGCGAACGGGATAAAGCGGTCCATCTTGCGGAGGTCCTTGGGGCTGACGAACTTTTCCGCCTCGAAACCCTTCACCTCCGCCGCAATGTGCGAAGGGAACGGTGAGGGGTCGAAGCGCGTGATGCGCCCCACCCCCGACTGCCCCGTGCACAACGAGAGCCAGTTTTCCTCTAAGGTCAACCCGATGGGGCTAATAACCCCCATCCCTGTAACAACAACGCGACGCTCCATAAGTTAATGCCCACCGTCCCATCATCAATGCCCAACGCACTTGATATTGGACTGGGGTCATTCCCTCCTGTGATCATTGTCAAAAGTTAGGCAGTTGCCCTCATCATCTTTCCCCTCCCCCAAGAGGAGGGGAGTTCTCCTTGACGTTGCCGCGACGAAAAAAGCCTGACTTCATGGAGCAAAACGCCCCACCGCTCCGCTCCCGTGACTTCCCTCCCTTTGGGGGAGGGGAAAGGTGATGAGGGCGACCGCGTTATCTCTCATTGTGTTCCTTTGCCGCTCTGATTGTAACGGAAATGCCCTGCGCGTGTCAACGAGATCGTCCCACAAATGCAACGCCGCGTCCAGCACCTTTTCCCCGCAACGTCGGTATGCCGCTCGGCTTGGGCAGGCGGCGTTCCGCACGCCAAGGGTCAGAGGGCTACCCCGTTACGTGATGTGCGCCCCTTGTGTCTCCACGTAAACCGCATAGAGCGACTGGCTGGCGGTCATGAACAGACGGTTGCGCTTCGGTCCACCGAAGCAGACGTTGCTGCAAATTTCGGGCAGGAGAATCAGTCCGATGCGCTGTCCGTCAGGGGCAAAGATGTGCACGCCGTCGTAGCCCGCGCCGACCCAGCCCGCGCTCGCCCACAGGTTGCCGTCTACGTCGGTGCGAATACCGTCGGCGAACCCGGCGACCTCTTTGCCGTTCAGCGTCATCTTCATCGAGGCGAACTCGCGCCCGTTGCGCAGTTTCTTTCCGTCCACCACGTCCCAGACCTTGATGTGCTTCGGCGCGTTCTCGTAGTGCGATGCGCCCGTGTCGGCGACGTAGAGTTTCTTGTAGTCGGGTGAGAAGCAGATACCGTTCGGCTTGAAAATGTCGTCGGCAACCATTTGCACCTTAGCCGTCTTTGGGTCAATGCGGTAAATCGCCTCCTTCAGATACAACTCGCCCTTGTTGCCCTCGTAGTTCATCAAACTGCCGTAGCCAGGGTCGGTGAACCAGATGCCGCCGTCGGGGTGCACCACGCCGTCGTTAGGGGCATTTAACGGTTTGCCGTTGAACTTGTCCGCCAGCACGGTCACGCTGCCATCGTATTCGTAGCGCACCACGCGCCGCGTCCCATGCTCGAACGAAATCTGCCGCCCTTCAAAGTCGAAGGTGTTGCCGTTGCTGTTGTTCGCCGGGTTGCGGAACACGCTCACATGCCCGTCCTCGTTCAGCCAGCGCAGTTGCACGTTGTTAGGGATGTCGCTCCAGACCAGATACCGCCCGACGCCGTTCCACGCTGGACCTTCCGCCCACAACATGCCCGTGTGCAGCCGCAGAATCGGCGTGTTGCCGATTTTGTATTTGGCAAACCGCTTGTCCAGCACGACGATATCCGGGTCAGGATACCGCACCGGCGGCGCATGGGGCCCGTATTCGCGCTGACCGAACCCCGCCGCTGCTACGGTCGTCATGGCGGCGCAGGCGACAAACGAGCGACGACTCATCGTTGACTTGTCCGCTTGTTGTATCACGTCCTGTTCCCTCCTGTTGGCGTAGTGTATTGGTGTTCGGGGCGAGGGGGCTATTTCCTCTTGTTTGGAATGGTTGGACAAGTTGCTAACCGGTCCTCCCTCCCCCTGATGCTGAACCCTTGTGTCTCAACGCCTTCCCCGGCCTCGCGCCTGTGTGTTCGCCGTCTTTGACGACGGCAACGCCGTTGACGAAAACGTGCAGGATGCCCGTCGCGTAATGGTGTGGGTCGTTGAAGGTCGCCAGGTCCTGCACTTTCTGTGGATCGAAGATGACGAGGTCCGCCCAGGCGCCCTCGCGCAGCACGCCGCGGTCTTTGAGGCGAAAGGTCGTCGCGGGCAAAGAGGTCATGCGCCGAATCGCCTCCTCCAACCGCAGCAGTTTGAGTTCGCGCACGTAGCGTGCCAGCACGCGGGCGTTGTTGCCGTAGCCGCGCGGGTGCGGCACGCCTTCGCCGAACCCGCGCACGCCGCTGTCGGAGGCGATCATCGTGTTGGGATGCTGCAGAAACTTTTGCAGGTCGTCTTCGTTGATGCCGTGAAACACACCGCTGGCGCCCCCCGTTTTCTCGATTTCGAGGATGAGTTCAATCTGGTCGTCAAGCGAATCGGAGCCGCGCTTGACCTTCGCGGCTTCGGCGATGTTCTTTCCGTTCAGCGATGGGTCGGCGCGGTAACTGGCGATGACCGCATACGCGTAACTGTCGCGCCCGCTCCGCTGCAGGTTCTCCTTCATCTGGGCGACAATCTTTGCCTTCTCATCGGGGTCGCTGAGGCGCTCCACAAACTTCTCGCGTCCGCCCACGCGCGCGCGAGCGGGGATGAGTTGGCTGATGCCCGTGCTGGACGCGGTGTAAACGTATTGGTCCTGCGTGATGTCCAGCCCGTCCGCCCGCGCCTTTTCGATCGCGGCGAGGACTTCATCCGCTCGCCCCCATGCCGCCTTGCCCGATAGTTTGATGTGCGAGATCTGGGCGCGTATCTTCGCCTCCCGCGCAATGCGAAACAGTTCGTCCAGCGCGTTCAGAATCGTTGTTCCCTCGCCCCGTATAT
>JANWYM010000290.1 GCA_025055355.1 Abditibacteriales bacterium | reverse complement strand
GCGTGACGGCATCGTTGCTCAACGCCTATCAGCGTATCGGGGAGGAAACGCAGCCGCTCAGCATCGGACTTTACGTCAAGGAGGAAACACGACAGATGCTCGCAGGTCTCATCAACGCCGACGCCCAAGACATCGCCCTCACACGCGGCGTCAGCGATGCGATGAGCATTACACTCAACGGCTTCGACTGGCGCGAGGGCGATGAACTCATCATCACCGATGAGGAGCATCCCGCCTACATGACACCCGCAACCAATCTGATGCAACGCAAGGGTGTTGTGGTCAAGTTGCTGGAGACGGTTTACGACGGCGACGCGTTGGTGAAGCGCCTCAAGCACCTCCTCACCCCGCGCACGAAACTGATTGCGCTCAGTCACGTCCTCACCGACAGCGGGACGCGCCTGCCTGCCAAAGAGTTGACGCGCACCGCGCATGCATACGGCGTGCCAATCGCGTGGGACGGCGCGCACGCCGTCGGGCAGTTTCCCGTTGACGTGCAGGACATTGACGCCGACATCTATCACGTCCTCAGTTACAAGTGGACGCTCGGCCCCTATTCCGTGGGCTTTATGTATTGCAAACCCGAACTCGCTCGCAAGATGGACGTTGCCATCACCGGCGCGCGGGCGGAGAAGAAACTGACCTATCATCCACCGCTGGTCGAATATCCCGACACGGCGCGGCGGTTCGAATACGGACCGTTTCCAACGCCGCTGTTTGAGGCATGGGCGGTGGCGGTTCAGTATCTCAACGGTATCGGATTCGACGCGATTGAAAAACAATCGCACGCCGTCGCCGCGCAGTTGCGTGACGCCCTAAAGCAGATTGACGGCGTGCGTATCTTCAGCCCAGAGGACGCAGGCATGAGCACGGGCATCGTGCAGTTTGGCATCGAAGGATTGGAGGGCGGGTTCATCTCAGAGCAGTTGCGCACGCGCTGGAACATCATACAGCGCGGCACCGCCATCCGCTTCAGCGGCGTGCGGATTTCCTGCGCGTTTTTCATCAACGAGAAAGAACTGAGTCCGCTGATTGAAGCGGTGGCAACGATAGCGAGGGAACGAAGGGGGTAGTTTTTATCCGCTTGTCTCTAATGGCTTTCTCGGTTTCCCCTTCAACCAGCGGCACGATTCTCAAGGTCGTCCTCCGGCAACGCCCATCAGCCACACTTGGTCAAGCGTATATTCCTTGAGCCATTCCTTCAGGTTCAAAGATGCCGCATCCGCCCATTGAAACTGGACACGCCCCTCGACCTTGTCAACAATGACAACCTCGTGAGGTTCCAACCAGCGGATAAGACGGTCAGCGTGTGTTGCCACAATCAAATCTATCTTGGGCAGCGTCCCGAAGCAGTGCGAAGACTTCCAGCAACGCCGTCTTGCCCGCGCCGTTCGGTCCAATCAGCACCATCAAATCTCGCAGCTCCAAACCAACGTCTGCGAGACACTTGTAGCCTTTTACCTTGACGTGCTTGAATTTCATCGCGCTCACCCCTGCTTATTGTAAACCTTCCGCACCCTATGCACAAGGGGTGATAAACGCCCGGTAAATCGCCCGCACCGCTCGTTCGAAGTCCGCTGTGGCGACGCCGATGATGATGTTGATTTCCGACGCGCCCTGAATGATGACGCGCACGTTGATGCGCTCCTCGCGCAGCGCGCCGAAGAGACGCCCGGAGATGCCCGGTTCATAGGCCATGCCCAGCCCGACGGTGGCGATGAGGGCAAGGTCGTGGATGACCTCCACGATTTCGGCTTGGGTGACACGCTTAATTTCCTCCACCACCTCGTCCTCTTTGTTGTTAAGTTCCTCCTCACTGATGATAAACGACATCGAGTCAATGCTGGTAGGGGAGTGGTCGAAACTGATGTTGTGCGTCTCCAGCACCGTCAGCACCTTGCGGGCGAAGCCGCGCTCCTGGTTCATCATGGCTTTCTCGATGAAAATCAGGCAGAACCCCACGCGCCCGGCGATGCCGATGACGACCTGCGGCGTCCGCCGCACATCGCGTTCGCGCACTACCCACGTGCCCGGCGCGGCGGGGTCGTTGGTGTTGCAGATGTGGATGGGGATGCCCACATCGCGCACGGGGAAGACGGCTTCATGCTGTAACGCGCTCGCGCCCATGTAGGACAACTCGCGCATTTCGCGGTAGGTCAGCTCGCGGATGGGCTGCGCCTCCGGGACGATGCGCGGGTCCGCCATGAGAATGCCCGGCACATCCGTCCAGTTCTCGTAAACGTCGGCGCCGACGGCGCGGGCGACGATGGCGCCTGTGATGTCCGAGCCGCCGCGCGGGAAGGTCTTGATGTTGCCCTGCGGGTCCACGCCGTAAAAGCCGGGGATGACGAAGCGCCCGTCGCCGCGCAGCCTTTCGGCGAGCGTGCTGTAAGTTTTCTCCTCATTGAGTCGTCCATCGCGGCGGAAGAAGATACCTGCCGTCGCATCCACAAAGCGTGCATCCAGATAGGCAGCCATCAAGCGGGCGTTCAAGTATTCGCCCCGCGACGCCAACCAGTCGCGGCTGACGCCCGCGGCAACTTGCGTTTCGACCTCATCCAGCCACGCCGGCACGCCGCGCACGCCCAAGGCGGCGGCGATGCCCTCGAACCGTTCGCGCACGCGGTTGAACGCCGGCGCGATGTCCAACCCCTGCTCTGCGAGTTGATGACACAGCAGCAGCAAGTCTGTAATTTTGCGGTCGCCACTCACGTGCGGGCGCGTCCCCGGCGCGGAGACGACAATGAACCGTCGCTCCTCGTCCGCCGCCAAAATCTCGGCGACCTTCCGAATCTGTTGCGCATCCGCTAACGACGTGCCACCGAATTTGCAGACCTTAACCCCCATGCTTTGCCTCCTAAATTCTGCCCACGGATGAGAAGTGCCAACGGATAACGACTGCAAGATGAAAGGCGAAGGAGGGAAGGGTTCGCCCTACGTCCTGCGCTTTTCCCACCTTTCATCCGTTGGCAGACGATACACGGCATCTTACAATATCTTCGCCCACGTTGCTGCCTTCAGCACCTCGCCTTCGACATGCTCAGGGATTGGCACGTCGAGGAGGCGCAGCAGCGTCGGCACCACGTCCACGTTGCTGGCTTCTGTCAATGCGCCGCGCTGCACGCCCGCGCCCCAGAGGAGAAGCGGCACATGCATCTCGGCAAACGAGCCGTGTCCGCCTTTATCCCCTGTGGCGAAGTGCTTGTCCCGCGCGGGAATCAGAACGTAATCCGCCACCCGCGGGCTGGCACGCAGTCGCTTCAACTGCGCCGCATCTACAATCGTCTCAATCCCCTCGATGTTGCGCAGAGCGTTCAGCAATCTCTCGCGTTTTTCCGGCGACAGCGGGCGACGCTCCCAGACCAGCGCGACGCGCACGCAGCGCATCCAGACGACTTCGGTGTCGGCGCGGAACGTGTGCCGCGATGCCGCGTATTCGTGTTGGACACCGCTCGCTTGCAGGGCGGTTTCAACTCTCCCCGTCAAGCCTCCCCCCGCTGGCAGGTCGGTCATGCCATGGTCGGAGGTGATGACCACGACGGCTTCCCGCAGCCAACCGCGCCGCTCCAGTTCTGTCAGCACGTCGCCGATTTGTCGGTCAACGTCTTGCACAACGCGCCTCATCTCAGAACTTGTCGGACCGAAGCGATGCCCTGCTTCATCTGTCGCGCCCAAGTAGAGCGCCAGAAACGTCGGATTGATCGTCGCAAAGACGCGGGCGACTTGTTCCGCCATGTTCGCCGACGCGGGCAGATAAACGTCCGCGCCGCGATGCTCAAGAAGAAAGTGAGCGACCGCTGCCGTGCGGTGTCCGTGCGCTTTCAGGACCTCCGCCACCGTCGGCACGGCGATGCCGCGCGGGGCGTCCATGCGGGTGTCCGTCGCCTTGTCGTAAAACGCGCTGGACGGGATGCCATGCGTCGCGGGATAAGTCCCTGTCAACAGCGACGCCAAGCACGACGTGGTCAACGTCGGGAACGTTGTGCTGCAGTTCAGGCAGACCGCGCCCT
This sequence comes from Abditibacteriales bacterium, assembly GCA_025055355.1. GTDB lineage: Bacteria > Armatimonadota > Abditibacteriia > Abditibacteriales > JANWYM01 > JANWYM01. The sequence continues at coordinate 1,758 of JANWYM010000290.1, read as the reverse complement.
CCGCACCCAGCCGCCGCAGCGTCGGCAGGTCAGGAAAGTCGAGATAAGACGGGTCGAAGCCGTCAACCGTGATGAGAAGTGCGCGCTGGACAATCGCGTTGTCCATGTTTATCTCCATCTTTTTATGACCATGATGACCCATCTTGGCGTCAATAAAACATGGGATTACTGGGGATGAAATGAGGTGGTCACGTCAAAGGAGGAAAATGGAACGCGGAACGGCGGCTCTGGGCAATGCGCCGTCGGGCGCGCAAAACCCATTAGCGGGATAAAGGGCGACCAACCAGGGGGCGGGGGACTGGGATTGCTCGCCCGTCAAGGTCTTGTCGTTTCTGAGGGCAGGGGTGGAGCCATGCAACGTGGTGGCGGATGGATGGGTGTCGAGCGGAGTCTGGGCGGGCTGTCGCGGACGTTCGGGCTGCAACATCTGAACTTCGGCGACGGCAAGCGACCGCCGGTGAAGATTGAGCGGGCGCGGCTGCGGCGGGTGGCGCGATGCTTCGCGCCCTACTGGCGGCAGTGGCTGCTCATCTTCGCCTGCATCGCCGCGACGTCCGCCTTGGGCGTGCTACCGCCGCTGTGCGTGCGCGAAATTCTTGACAAAGCCATCCCCGATCAGAACGTCCATCGGCTTCACCTCTTCGTCGGCGCGATCGTCGGGCTGCACGTCCTCATCGGTCTGATTGGCGTGCTGCAAAACTACGTCAACGCCTGCGTCGGGCAAGGCATCGTCTTCGACCTGCGCAATCAACTCTATCAGCACCTCCAAAGAATGTCGCTGCACTTTTACACCACCACGCGGGCGGGTGAAATCGTCTCGCGGGTCAGCAACGATGTCGCGGCGGTGCAGGGCGTGGCGACGGCGACGCTCATCGCCATCGTCAGCAATGTGCTGACCGTCATCGCCACCGTCGTCGTTATCTTCTCGATGAACTGGCGGCTGGCGCTGCTGGCGGTGATGATTGTGCCGACTTTCTTTCTTCCCACGCGGTTGGTCGGGAAGTTCCGCCGACGGCTCTCGCAGGAAACACAGGAGAAGCAAGCCGATTTGCTCGCCTTCCTGCAGGAACGGCTCAACATCGGCGGCATGCTGCTGACCAAAATCTTTGGGCAGGCGCGCGCCGACGCCCGGACCTTCGCCCAGCGCAACCGCGAGGTGATGGAACTCAACATCAAGCAATCTATGGCGGGGCGCTGGCTCTTCATGTGCCTGAGCGTGTTCAGCGTCACCGGCCCCGCCTTGATTTACTGGTATGGCGGCTTGCAGGCGATTCAGCAGCAACTCTCCATCGGCACCATCATCGCCTTTGTCGCCTACCTCACCAACCTCTATCGCCCCATCGCCAACCTCTCCAACATCTACGTGGACGTGCAGGGCGCCTTAGCCGCTTTTGAGCGCATCTTCGAGTATCTGGATTGGAAGCCTGAGGTCGAAGACAAACCGAACGCCATCACGCTCCAGTCCGTCGAAGGACACATCTGTTTTGAGAACGTGAGTTTTGCCTATCCCGGCGAAACGTCTAATGACCAATGTTCAATGTCCAACGACCAAAAGACGCAAGACGCACTACGCATTGCGCATTATGCCTTACGGGACGTGACCTTCGAGATTCTGCCCGGCGAGCGTGTCGCTTTGGTCGGACCGAGCGGGGCGGGGAAGACGACCATCACCTATCTCGTCCCGCGCTTCTACGACCCGACGGAGGGACGCATCACGATTGATGGACACGACTTGCGCGACGTGACACAGGAGAGTTT
>JANWYM010000028.1 GCA_025055355.1 Abditibacteriales bacterium | reverse complement strand
TTGGAGAGGCGAGGGCGATTATTGCCCTCATTCGCTTCGCCATCTCGATTTGTAACGCCTTATCCCCGCTGACTTCGTGGATGACGCAGTCGTCATAGCCGATGGCGCGGAGTTCGTGCATGAGGGTCGCCCAGTCGGTGTCGCCGTCCATCAGGGGGACGAACCGGTGCTCGCGGCGTTGGAAGTCTTTGAAGTGGACTTTTTTGATGCGCCTGCCGAGGCTGCGAATCCAGTGCTCGGGGAAGCCGTACGCCATCATGTTGGCAGTGTCGAGGTAGACGCCGACCCATTCGCTGCCTACCTCGTCAATGAACTCCCGCATTTCTTTGGGGCTGAGCAGGAATTTGTTCCAAACGTTTTCCAGCCCAATCGCAACGCGCTTTTCAGCGGCGAGCGCGGCGAGTTCTCTCAGGATGTCGCGCAGGTCGTTCCATGCTTGCTCGTAGGTGCCCTCGACGGTCAGTTGACCGGGGTGTAGCAACGTGGTGTTGACGTTCAGGAGGTGGGCGATTTCCAGCGAGCGGAGGAGGCTTTTCTTCCGCTTCTCGCGCTCTTGCGCGTTGCGGCTGAGCAAGTTGCCGCCGTCAGGGTAGGTAGCAATGACGCTGCCGATATGGATGCCCGCGTCGGCGCACCTCTGTCCGACGGCGCGAATCTCGTCTTCGCTCATGTCCGGGTCGAGGTCGCGCCCGCTGCGGAAGGTCAACTCCACGCACTCATAACCCGCCTCGTGGCACAGGTTCAGTGTGTCGTCTAATGTCATGTTGTCCAGGATGATTTGTGTGACACCGATTTTCATTGAACGTGGGAACGTTGGCATGTTAGCGCGGTGACGGGTTGGCACGTTGATCAGTTGAAACGTTCCAACGTGCCAATGGGCGGCAGTTAAATGTTTACCGGCGGGGTGAGGGTGTGGAGGAAGGCGGAGAGGCGTTGTCCGTCCTCCTCCTCTAAATTCGTTAGCGCGACGCCGAGGCGGAACGCGCTCTTCCCGCCGTCGTCCAGCGCGTTCGCCCAGCGGACTCTGCCCGTGCAATGAATCGGTTGCTCGCTGTCAGGGATCTCAATCATGAGCTGTAGGGGGGTGCCGACGGCAAGGTTCTGGTCGGAGATAAGTTGCAGCCCGTGGGCGCTGAGGTCGTGGCTACGGGCGGCGATGGGCTGCGCGTTATCCGGGATGACTGTCACGTTAATGCGCACCTGACAGCGCGGCTCGCGGCGGCGCTCCATGCGGAGGTTCTGCTGCTCCTGCTGGAGGCGCGCCAAGAAACTATTGGTGAGCGCGAACCACTCCTGCTCGACCTTCTGCTTTTGCGCCTGCAAGTCGCTGATGATGGCGCGCCAGTGCTGGACTTCGCTGTGGGCTTCCTGGATGAGAGCCTGCGCCTGCGCTTCCGCGTCGGCGCGGATGCGTTCGGCTTCTTGTTGTGCCTGCCTACGGATGTGGTCGGCGTCGGCGATAATGTGCTGCGCTTGGTTTTGCGCGTCCGCTATGATTTGCGTAGCGTCTGCGTAGGCTTGCTGACGGAGTTGTTCCGCCTCTTGCTCGGCGAGGGCGCGACATGCGGCGGCTTCCTGTTCAGCGGTAGCTTTTTGTTCCTCGGCGTCCTGCAGGATGCGATAGGCTTCCTCGTCGGCTTCGCGGAGCGTCGCTGCGGCGCGCTCTCGGGCTTGGCGTTCGGCGGCCTCGGCAGCGGCGTGGATGTGCTGCGCCTTAGTTTCCGCCTCGGCGAGCAGCGCCTGTGCCTGTTGCTGCGCCTGCGCGCGCAAGGCTTCGGCTTCCTGCGTCAGTTGGAGGGCGCGCTGTTGGGCTTCGTCGAGGATGCGTTCACGTTCTTGTTCCGCCGTGTGGCGCACCTCTTCGGCGGCTTGGGCGAGCCGCGCGGCGTGCTCTTCGGCTTCGGTGACAATGCCTTGCGCGCGGGCGCGCGCCTCCGCTTTGATGTCTTCGGCTGTTTTCTGGGCGGAGATCAGCGCGTCCGCGATGGATTGCTCCATCTTTTTGTAGTAGGCGATCTGCACCTCAGCGCGTTCGAGGTCGCCCATGACCTTCGTCACCTGGGGGACGATGGTGTTGATGTATTCGCGCAGTTCGAATAGCACGTTCTCCACCTCGTCCGCCTGATAGCCGCTGCGCCCGACGTGGTGGAGCACGGCGGAGGGGTTAGCCAGCACGGCTTGGCAATACGGTGACAACAAGACGCTTTTCGTGAAGGTAGGGAGTGCCGATTTGGGCTGCGCTTGACTGGGGGGGGAAGCCTGCGGTGGGCTGGCTGGGGTATCCCCTTCGGCGGGGGAGAGATTTCTTTGTAACTCGGCTAATTTGGCCAGGGCACGTTCGGCTTCGACGTAAGTCGGATCAACGCGGAGGGCGGCGGTAAACGCCTCACGCGCTTTGTCCCAGTCCTGGATCGCCAGGTAGGAGTTGCCCAAATTGTAGTGCAAATCGGGGTTCTGGTCGTTGACCTGCCGCGCCTTCTCGAAGATGGCGACGGCAGCGCTGTAAAGCCCCGCGCCGTAGTAGGCGACGCCGAGATGCACCATGATGAAGAAATCTTCAGGGTTCTCGGCGTGCGCTTGCTTGAGCAGGGGGATGGCTTGTTCATACTGTCCGTTCCGATACAAACGGATGCCCCGTTCGACTGCGGTGGATGTGGTGGTCGTTGGTATGTTAATGGTTCGTCACCTCCGTCGCTTCGTGGCGATGGGACCGGGAGTGACACCGTTGGAGGCGGGGTCCCCAACGGGTTGGGGGTGGGAGGTGCCCAAACCCCAACCCGTTGGGGACTGCCTGCGCCACGGCGTCCCTCTTGCGGACGATGTCTCGCTGTTTCAGGCGGTCTGTCTTTGTCCCAAGCGTCGCGTTTTGGCTTTAAGGCCCTTGACGCGGCTGGGGTCCAGCGCCGCATTGGATTCCAACGCGGCCGCTTGCGTTTCAAACTCGCGCGCCAACTGCGGTTCGCCCAAGCGCCGCAGGATGCGCGTGGCGTGCCGGAGTCTTTCGCTGGCGGTGGCGAGGTCGCCGCGCTGTTGGGCGCGGGCGGCTTCGCGTTCGGCGCGATAGACGAAGAAGCGGTCAATCAAATCCTCCACCTCATGGTTCTTCGTCTCCAGCAACTGCTGTTCCCGCGTGTAAATCAGTTTGAGGCTGCGCTCCATCTCGTTCCGTTGGGGGCTAAACGCTGCTGTCGGTCCACACGGGTCCCAGCCGACGCGGACGGTGATGACCGTGTGTTCGCCCTCTCTCAACGTCGCCGGGGCAATCTCCAAAATCAGCCCGATGCTTTGCCCCACCGACAAATCGCCGACCCGCACCCGCGTCCAGTCGCCCTCGACCCACATCTCCTCAATCGTGCGGAACGAGGGCAGACATTGGTGAACGTCCACCAGGGTCGCGTCGTTGCGCGCCGCAAACGCGACCTCGATGTTGCGCACGACAGTGGCTTTGAGTACGGCGAACTCCTCGGCCAGCGTTTGGGCGATTTGGTCGGCGTGCGTGAGATAATGATACTCGCCCTGACAGTTGTCCGCCACTTTCGTCAGAAACTCTTCATCGAAGGCGTCGCCGACGCCGATGGTAGTGACGCGAATGTTGTCGTCCTTGACGCGCTCGAAGTTGTTCAGCGTTTCCTCGCGGTCTTCCACCATGCCGTCGCTCACGACGATCATGCGCTTGACGGCGTTGAGCGGTCCGCTGCGTTGGAGTTGTTCGCGCGCCAACTCAATCGCGCCCGCCATGCGCGTGCCGCTGCCGAGGGTGGGGATGAGTTGTCCGCTTTCCATCTGCTGCAGGGCGGATTCCATTTCCGCGGGTCCCTCGAAACTGAACGGTTTGGGGAACAGCAGTTCCGCGCCGGTGGCAAACGCCGTGAGCGACACGGTATCCCCGGGCGATAGGCGCGCCATCAAACCGCGAATAGCCTCCGCCGCCAGGGTGATGGGTTTGCGCGCAATACGTTGTATCTCCTGCAGCGTCTGTCCGCGCCAGAAGCGTGTGACCTGTCCGTCCGCGTAGCCGACGGACACCTCGCCCCGCGCCTCGGCAATCGCCAGCCAGTAGCGTTTTTGCTCATCGGTCAACTGGAAGTTGTGCATCGAACCGCTGGTGTCCAGCACCAGCGCGAGGTTGACGTTGACGGACTGCTGCGTCAGGGCGGGGTTGGGCGTCAACCGCACCACGGCATACACGGGCTGTTCCTCCGGCTCTCGAGAGGAGACCCAAGGGCGGTTGAATGACCACGCAAGTTGAATGTCGTCGTTCATAGGGTCTGCGGGTTGCAGGTTCGGGTTTCGCATTGTGCGCCACGCGAACCCCGAAGCCTGAACGTCATCTCTTGATGGCGCTCAGAAGTCCTTTTAGCCTCTCCACAGTGGATACGACGCGCAGCGTCAGCGGCACTTGGAGGCGTTCATCACCTTCCTGTTCAAAGACCAGCGCAAGTTGATAAGTCGCCGGCGGGAAGCCGGTGGTGTCTACGCTGATGCGCACTTCTTCTTCCATCTGTCGGGGCAGGGTGACGACGGGCGGCTGCACCTGACTGATGAGGCTCGCCGCCTCGCGGGGGCGGGCTTCGATGGCGACGCACTTCAACCGCGCCGTGTCCTCCCCGATGTTCTTCAGGCGGATCGCGATCGTGGAACGCCCCTGCTTCACCGTCTGCTCCAACAGGCTCCGATGCGCCACAATGTGCGCCTCGTCCGGCAGCAGTGTGAGGGTGACAGGGATCCCCACTTCCCCCTTCTGCCAGCGGAGGTACACGACGGCGGACAGGGGCGCGCCCTTAGCGGCGATGCGGTCCAAGCGGGCGATGACCCGCACGATTTGGCGGTTGCCGTCGAAGTGCCCTCCCGCCGGGCGCTCCGCGCCGGGGAGGCGAATCTCCAGCCACGCCGCCTGCGTGTAAACGTCACAGCGCAACTTCTGCCCTCCTGCGTTGTAAACGAGAACATCCTGAAACAGCGCGTGCGTGCCGCGCACGCGCCCGAAGTCAATCGCCGTGCGGGACACCCGCAGTTCCGGCTCGGCTAAGGCGCGCAACTGCGCCAGCATGTCCTGCGCGTTGGCGTAGCGATAGTTCGGGTCGTAGGACGAGGCGGTGAATACCACGTTGACCAACTGTGGGTTCAAGTCCATCCGCCGCGTGAGCGGTCCGAGGATGAACCCCTGCGCGTTGATGTCCTTTTGTTCGGGCATCTCGCCGGTCAGGAGTTGGTAGAGCAGGCAGCCCATGGCGAAGACGTCGGTGCGCTTGTCCACGCCGACCTCGGGGTGCTCCCACTGCCGCGCAAACTCCGGCGCCATGTAGCCATCGGTGCCGTAAAGGTCAACGTTCTGCTTGGCTCCATAGCGCTGCGCCGCCCCGAAGTCGAGGATGATGGGCGTGCCGTCCGGGCGGATTTTGATGTTCGCGGCTTTGATGTCGTGGTGGACGATGTTTTGAAAGTGCAAATAGGACAGCGCGTCGCACAGGCTGATGCCCCAGCGCACGACGGTCTGCTGGTCGAACGGGGCGCGCTGAGCGATGAGGTCACTCAACAGTTCCCCTTCGATGTATTGCTGGGCGAGATAGCGATAGTTGTCCGCCGAAAACCCCTCGATGAACTGCGGGAACAACTCATGCCCGCTGACGGCTTCCATGATTTCCTGCTCGCGCTGGAACAGGCGTTGCACGTGCTCGCGGTCGCGGGGGCTGGCGACGGCGATGGATTCTTTGAGCGCGACGGGATGTCCCTGCTCGTCGCGCGCGAGGTAGACGGTGCTGAAGCCGCCCTTCCCCAGCACCCGCTCGATAGTGTAGGTGTGCGCCCCTCCTGCCACGCGCTCGCCCTTGGCTAAGAGCAAACGCCCATCCTCTTCGTCTCTTTTGCGCTTGGGCATAGCGTCTCACCTACAAGTGAACTTTGAGGAGCGTCATCGCGCCCAGGCGGATTTCGCTGCCGTTGCTTAACGGCACCTCGACGTGGGGCGCGATGGGTTCGCCGTTCAGTTGCGTGCCGTTGGTACTGCCGAGGTCCACGAGGAAAAACTGGCTGCCTCGGCGCCGAATTTCCGCGTGACGGCGCGAGACGGCATCGTCGCTGCCGAGGTCTATATCCGGGCGATAGTTCTGCTCCGCATCCGCCCGGCCGATCCGCACAACGTCCGCGCGCAACGGAAACTCGCCCGCCAGAAAACCGATGCGCACCTCCAGATAGGGCGCCGCCGTCTGCGCGGGCGGCGCCTCGCCGCCCTCCGATGCGAGCGGAAACGCCGGCACTCTGGGCAGTTCAACGTAACTGCCCTCCGCCTCTGCCTGCTGGTCCATGCCAGAGGGCTTCTTCCTTCCGAACAGCATCATTCCCACCTCACCTTCGTGGAGGATGTCTGGCTGGGAGACTACCTCAACAATCCCGAGGCCCAGGCTTGACGCCTGCGCATCACGCCTCCATCAAGGACGCGGCTACGTCCTTCACACCGAACACTCCGCCTACCGCCGTTCCCTATGCCCTCAAGATACCACAAACGACGTTGAGGGTCAAATTGTCCCCCGCAAACGCAGCCACAAAAACAGGTATATTGCCAGCTGAGCGATGACCGTCCAGTGTTCTTTATTGTTGCGGACCAGGACGCGCCAACTCCACGCTTGGGGATTGAGCGGATATGGGGTCAAACGGGGCAAAAGGCGAGGGACGTGCTGCGCCCACTCATCGAACGCGCTGCCGAACAGGCGTCGCAGCCGCTCCTCCTCGCGGCGCACCTTGCGGCGCATGTAATAGGTCGCGAAAATCCCCACCGCCGGCGGGATGAGATACCAGTAGCCCGTCATCAGGCAGAGCGCGCTCAACAGCAGAAAACGCCCTAAATACAGAGGATTCCGGCAGTGCGCATACGGACCACTGGTAATGAGTTGCTCGTTCCGCCGCAAATGCCCCGCCGCCCACAAGCGAATGCCCTCCCCTAAGGCGGCTAACACGAGCCCCAAGCCGAACGTTATCGGCGTCGGCTGCGCCCGCCAGAGCAGAAAGCCGATGAAGGTGAAGAGGATGAGGAGTTTGAGTTTCTCGCCGAAAGGTTTGCGAAGCATGGACAATGGGAATACGCGGGTGTGCGGGTATGCGGGTGGTCGCGTGCTCAGGTGTGACCCGCATACGCGCCTTGCACGTTTTACGCGTGCCGTCTTCATCACTTTTTTCACTGCTCGCGGCACGGCTTGAGCGTCAGCCACTCCCACGCATGACGGGACGCTTTGCCCTCGCGCTAAAGTTGGGACGCGCGGCACGCCCCCCATCCCTGCACGCTTCACCCTGCGCCATCATGGCTTCGGCGGCTGATGTCGCAGATACTCCAGCATGGAGCGCCCGGCGATGCGATAGTCATCGCCCATGGGTCGGGCGACGAGATGACCGGCTTCGATCTCGCGCTTGAGAAACTCGGGGGTCACCCGCAGCACTTTGGCGGCTTCCTTGAGCGTGTAGACGCGCCACTCGTCAATTTTCTTGAGGCTGTTCCACCAGTCCCACACGCCCTTAAGCACCATCGCCCCACCAATCGCCGTGCTTAACTTCGTCACCGCGTCGACGAATCTACTCCCTGTATTCATGGCTGTCATTCTTCGCCCCCTGCATGGTCAACGAGTCAGTGAATCAATGAGATGAGTAGAGTCTATCCGAAAAGTCGCCCGCGCCGCCATCGCGGGTTCCGTCGCGGCGCGACGGGCTGCCGTTTTCGGATAGGTTCTTAGTCAATGATTCAATTTCACCAATTGACGCAACGGGTTCAGTCCCTGATGACGATGTGCCGCACCTGCTTCTCCTGCTGCTCCTTGAAATATGCCACGAGCGCTTCGCCGAGAATGCGGTAATCGTCACCCACCCACTTCGCGGACAGTCGTCCTTGGGCGATTTCGCGCCGCACGGCATCGGGGGTGCAGCGCAGAATGCGGGCTGCCTCTCGGACCGTATAGACGCGATATCGCTCCAACTTGGGCGTGCCAGCGAAGCGATCCCACACTTCCTTGCCCAACAGCGCGACCACTGCCGCTCCCCCCAGACGCTGCAACCAAGCCCACATACCCTTTTCACCCCTCCGTCAAAATGTCCGGCCCATCGCTGAGAATGGCAACGGTGTGCTCAAAGTGCGCCGACGGCTGCCCACTGCGTGACAACACGGTCCATCCATCTTCGAGTTGATACACCTCTGGGTCGTTGCCAAAGATAATCATCGGCTCAATCGCCAGCGTCATGCCCACTTTGAGTTTCAAGCCCGTCCCCGGCTCGCCGTAATTAGGCACGGGCGGTGGCTCGTGTAACTTACGCCCGACGCCGTGCCCGACCAGCGCCCGCACCACGGAACAGCCGTGCCGTTCGGCGTAACTCTGGATGGCGTAGGAAATATCACCCATGCGGTTGCCCGGCTTCGCCTGCTTGATGCCCTCATACAACGCCTGCTCGGTGACGCGCATGACGTGCTGTTTCTCCGGGGACACTGTGCCAATCGCAAACGTCCACGCTGTGTCGCCGACGAAGCCGTTGAGATGGGTCGCAAAGTCAATCCCCAAAATATCGCCATTTTTCAGCGGCACGTCGTTCGGGATGCCATGCACGACAACGTCGTTCAAGGCGGTGCAAATCGCCGCTGGATAGCCGCGATAGTTCAGAAAGGAGCACGTCGCGCCCGCGTCTCGAGCGCGCCGCCGCGCATAGCGGTCGAGGTCGAGCGTCGTCAAACCCTCCCGCGCCAACTTGCCCATCTCCATCAAAATCCGCCGCGCCAGCCGCCCGCTTTTGCGCATGAGTTCAATCTCGTGTCGTGATTTCAGTGGCACCATAGATTCTCCAAGGGTTGGTGTAAACGTTCAAGGCGCCGCCGCGACAGTAGCCAATAACGGTGACGCCCAGTTCTTTGCCCAGTTCCACCGCTAAGTTCGTCGGCGACGTATGGGACACGACAATCGGCACGCGCAGCCGCACCGCCTTCAGCAACATCTCTGAGGAGATGCGTCCACTCGACAGCAGCATGGTGTCCTCCGTTGCCACCCCGCGTCGCAGGCACACGCCTGCGATGCGGTCAATCGTGTTGTGCCGCCCGACGTCGGACGCCACGCATAACAGCCGCGTGCCGTCGCTCAACGCCGAGGTGTGAATCCCGCCGGTGGCGCGATACGCCTCCGCGTTCTCGTGCATCTCCTTCATCATCCTCAACGCTTGCTCGGGCGTGATGCCCCATTGCGATGTGACAGGCGGTAGTTCAACGTTGAGCGCAAACGTCATGCCCCCCGTGCAGCCCGAGGTCCGCACCTTGCGCAATCGCGGCGGCGGGTCGCGGCGCAGCCGCACCCGCGCCACACCGTCCTCTACATGCAGCGCCAGCACATCCTCCACACCTTGAATCAGGCTCTCCAGAAACAAAAACCCCACCACCACATCGTGGAATTGATACGGGCTGCAAATCAACGTCGCTATCTCTTGGCCGTTGACCTCCACCGTCAGCGACGCTTCCTGCACTAACGCCCGCTCCATGCGGCGGAACACTCCACGCTCGTAACGAAGATAGGACGGCACAGCCGAACGGGAAACTGGGAAATGGGCTTCCTTGAAGATAACCGCCCCCACGGCAGGGCGAGCCATCGGGAGGGCGAGGCTCCTGCCGAGCTAAGTTCAGTGCGGCGGAAGCGCTCGGCGCGGCGGGAGCCTCGCCCTCCCGGTCGCTGCTTTTCATGCGGCGTGGTATCCCGTTTGGGGCATGAGTAGCTCCTCAGCCAATTTCCTCATTTCCCATCATCTCATTCACTTTCCACAACCGATTGAGATACTGCACCCACACGTCGCACGTCAGCCCGTGCTTCGCGCAGCACGCGGCGACGGCAGCTTCCACCTGGTCGCGGCGGTAGCGCGAGGAGATATGATACAGCAGGAGCGCTTTAGGTTGCGCGTGAGCGGCGACAGCTACCGCCTCCTCCACAGTGGAGTGAACGGGATACTTCACGTCCTCGGGCTCCACCAGCGTCGCCTCGTGCATGAGAAGTTCTGTGTTGTGGAACTGATCCGTATGCATCGGTGTCGTGTCCCCCAGATAGGTCAGCAGTTTCTGTTCATAGTCCTGCATCAGGCGGTCGCGCTGGCCGTCGCGCACGAGGGCGTGGATCTCTGCCTGCGAGAGCGCCGCAAACTCCGGCTTCAACTTGCGCCGCCGCTCCACGATGTGATACCCCAGCGTCAACCGCCCGCGCACGTGCTGCGTCGGGAACGTCACGACGCGGCGGCTGTGCTGCTTTTGTTCCTCCTCCAACGCAATCGAGTCGCCCGGCTCCAACGGCATCCAGTGCAACTCAAACGTCAAGCGGCGGTGCGTGCGTCCCACGTAATCGCGCAGCGTTTCCACGTAAAAATCGCCCTTCGGATAATAAATCGTCAGGGGCTTCTCCACATCCCCCATCCCCGCCGTGCGGGCGTAAATCAACGTCGGCAGTCCACTGATGTGGTCAATATGCCCATGCGACAGCAGCACGCGCTCAATACCGAACACGCGATTGCCCAAGGCCGTAGCGACTCCCTCCCCCGCGTCAAGCAACAAGCGATCCGGCTTGTAGTAGAACCAGGTGGAATACATCGCTTTGGAGAAGCCTTCCAGCAGTTGCCGAACGTCTACGCTCACCTCTGTAATCTCCCTGTGGTGATTCGTTCCAGGACCCGCGTCCTGCAAGCCCCCGCATTTATTCGCGGGAGTCGTCACCATTTTGACTGCCGCCCCACGTCGGCGACGGCTCCACCTCCGCCCGCGTCGTGCGCGCCTTGGCATCTTCGTATTGCTCCCGCAAGTGCCAGGGCATCTCCTTGTAAACGTCCTCAAACAAGGACTCGAGAGGCGGCGGCGGCAGCGGCTCGGCGGCGCGGATGGCGTCGTCCACGGTCTTCCTCGTCTCGTCCATCAGCTGTTTTTCTCTCTCCTCATCCCACAAACCCTTGCTCTCCAGATAGAGGCGGAAGCGCGTCATCGGGTCTTTGCGCTTCCAGTGCTCCGTCTCCTGCTCCGAGCGGTAGCGGCGCGGGTCGTCCGCCGTCGAGTGCGGACCCATCCGATACGTCACCGCTTCGATCAACGTTGGTCCCCCACCGCTGCGGGCTTTGTCCACGGCTTCCTTCGTGACCTTGTAAACTGCGAGAACATCGTTGCCGTCGACCCGCACGCCCTCAAACCCGTAGGCGACGGCTTTGAGGGCAAGCGTCGCAGACGCCGTCTGCTTGGAGACAGGACAGGAAATCGCAAACTGGTTGTTCTTGCAGAAGAAAATCACAGGCAACTTATAAACGCCCGCGAAGTTCATGCCCACGTGGAAGTCCCCCTCGGAGGTGGCGCCGTCCCCGAAGTAAGTGAGGAACACCGTGCTCTCGCGCCGAATCTTCGCCGCCCATGCCGCCCCGACGCACTGCGGAATCTGCGTGCCCACCGGGCTGGACGCGGGCACGAAGTTCGCCCCCCGCCACCCGAAGTGGCTGGGCATCTGCCGCCCCTTGATGGGGTCTTCCGCGTTGCCGTAGAGTTGGCACACGAGTTTGAACAGCGGCATCCCCCGCAGGAGCGCCGCGCCCGGCTCGCGGTAGGCGCAGTAAATCCAGTCCTCCGCGCCCAGCGCCGCCGCGCTGCCGATTTGTAGCGCCTCCTCCCCCTGACACGGCACGTAGAAACCGATGCGCCCCTGCCGCTGCAAGCGCAGCGCCCGCACGTCGAACTCGCGGGTCAGGTGCATCAGACGGTGGAAGTGGAGGAGTTCATCAGCGGAGAGTTCCGGCTCGAGCATGGGGTCATAACTGCCGTCAGGGGCGAGAATTTGCAGGGGTTCTATCGCGCGGGCAAGGAGGTTTTCAACTTCTAAACGAGCGATTTGATGCGGTGACTCAACTCGGACGGTATTGACAAGCATGGAAAGCCTCCCCTCAACCAGTCAATTGATCAATGAGTCCAAAAGTTCCGTGCGTCGCTTTGACCGTCATGCACCGATTGACCAATTGACATTATTTGAGCAACTCTTTGGCAATCACAAGTCTCATCACTTCGGACGTTCCTTCACCGATGGTGCAAACCTTCGCATCGCGGTAGAGACGTTCAACACCGAACTCCTGCATGTAGCCGTAGCCGCCGTGAATTTGCACGGCTTTGTCGGCGGCGCGGAGGGCAACTTCAGAGGCAAACAGTTTCGCCATCGCCGATTCTTTGCGCGTGCGCTGCCCGGTATCCTGCATCGCCGCCGCCCGGCGAACGAGCAATCGCGCCGCGTCAATTTCCGTCGCCATGTCAGCGAGATACCCCTGAATGAACTGATGCTCCGCGATGGGTTTGCCGAAGGTGTGACGCTGTTTCGCGTAGGACGCCGACACCTCCAGCGCCGCCTGCGCGATCCCCACCGCGAGCGCCCCAATGCCAATCCGACCTAACTCTAACGCGTGCAGCGCATTCCAGTAACCCTCATCCTCTTTGCCCAACAAATTATACGCCGGGACGCGGACATTGTCCAGCACCACCCCCGACGTATCGCTGGCGCGCACGCCCATTTTGTGCATCGGCTTGCCCCGCGTGACGCCGGGAAAGTCCTTTTCCACGAGGAACGCGCTAATCCCATGCCGACGCTTCGCCAAATTCGTGGACGCCATGACGACGAAAACATCTGCCACGCTGCCGAGCGTGGTAAACGTCTTCTCGCCGTTGAGAAGCCAGCCGTCGCCGTCGCGCACCGCCCGCGTCCGCAACGCCGCCGCATCGCTCCCCGCACCCGGCTCGGTGAACGCCCACGCACACAGGCGGCGCCCCGCGATGATGTCAGGCAGGTAACGCCGCTTCTGCTCCGGCGTCCCATAAAGGTTGATATGGGTGATGGCGAGCGACATCGCCCCTACCATCAACGCCAGCGCGGCATCCGCTCGCGCCAGTTCCTCCATCACAATCGCATAACTCACCCAATCCGCCCCCGCCCCGCCGTCATCTGGCGCAACGGTCATGCCGATAAACCCCAGCGACGCTAACTCGCGGAGCAGTTCAAAGGGAAACTCGCCCGTCACATCGCGCTGCGCCGCCCCCGGCTTTACGCGCTCCTCAGCAAAAGCGCGAATGGCGTCGCGGATTTGCTGTTGTTCCGGGGTCAAAAACATACTCACTGCCGTCCCTCCTGTCCCATCAGAGCGAGGGGGCAAAGGTCTGGGGGAAAAAAGACGTCACTCCATCCCGATACATCGGGACGCGCCGTTTGAGTTCTTGGATTGCGACGGGACATACCGCACCTCTTCAACTCGAACGAACCAATCAACTCGTGAACCCATAAACTCCACGTCCCGCCATCGCCGTCATCCCGCCTGCGATGCAGGACAAGTTGCCAACTTGTCCTACGCGGTGAGGGCAAGATTTCTATGCCATATCTTGACACAAGTGATAGTTTCAGTCAAGAAAAAGCGAAGGAACCCTTTAGACGTCGTTGAGGCACCACGTCGCAGGAAAATCCGTCCTCACCGTTGGTTGTTTGCGTCGTTTAACGGAAACGTCCGACGACGAGGACGACGACGGTTATTTTCAAGGGAATCGCCCCTGCGTCGTTGACGCACCACGCCGCAGGGGATGGCTGCACTCGGCTCGCCATGGCAGATATTTTCTAAGGAGATAAGGGATGGTCAATGATCAGTTCATAGACCATTGACCACTCGGACCTTCCCATGCACGTCGCTGAATATCTCTTCCACCGGATCCGACAAGCCGGGGTCACCTGCACGTTTGGCATTCCCGGCGACTTCGCCCTGCCGCTTTACGCCGCCCAAGAAGAGAGTGGATTGAAAACGATTGTGATGACGCATGAGCCGTCTGTGGGCTACGCCGCCGACGTTTACGCAAGGTTCAAAGGCTTAGGGGTAGCGCTGGTGACCTACGGCGTGGGCGCGCTCAACATGGTCAACGCGGTAGCGATGGCGTATGCGGAGGAATCACCCGTCCTCGTCGTCTCCGGCGCGCCCGAGGTGCGCTGGCAGCAGGCGGACATTCTATTTCACCACCGCGTCAAAAGCCCTGACACGCAGTGGCACGTTTACCGCGAAGTCACGGCGGCGCAGGCGCGCATCACCCACGCCGAATACGCTGTCGAGCAAATTGATGAAGTCCTTGACACCATCCGCCGCCAGTCCCGCCCCGGCTACATCGAAATCGCGCGTGACCTTGTGTTCGCCCCCATCAAAGAGCCAGCGACCACGACACGCCCCGCGCCCCCCGCCCGCAACCGCGAGGCGTTGGATGAAGCCGTCGCGGAGATCGTGGCGCGCCTCAACAACAGCCAACGCCCCGTCGTGTATGCGGGCGTTGAAATCGAACGCTTTGGGCTGATGGACAAGTTGCGCCAACTCGTCGAGAAATACAACCTCCCGACGGCGACCTCACTCATGGGCAAGACCGTTCTGCCCGAGCATCATCCCAACTTCATCGGCAACTACTTCGGCAACCTCGGCCCGGAAAACACGCGCAGGTATCTGGAAAACGCCGACTGCATCCTCGCGTTAGGCATGCTGCTTTCCGACATGGATGTCGGCTTCGAACCCTCGCGCATCCCCCGCCGCCGCCTGATTCAAGCGACCGCCAACGGGGTCAGCATCAGCCACCACCACTACCCTGACATTAACCTTGTGGATGTGGTGGATGCGCTCCTTCAATCCCACGCTATCAAACGCTTCGACATCCCAACGTTCCCCCGCCCCGACGCCATGCCCCCCAAACGTGCTAAGACCTCCGCCCTCCGCATGGTAACGATTCTGGAAGAACTCAACGACTTTCTGACGCCGTCGCACGTCGTCCTCTCCGACACGGGTGACTGTCTGTTTGCCTCTGTGGACCTGCGCGCCGAGTGGTTCATCGGTCCAGGCTACTATGCCAGCATGGGGCTGGCTGTGCCCGGCGCCATCGGAGCGCAATTAGCGCGTCCCGACCTGCGCCCCGTCGTGCTGGTGGGCGACGGCGCGTTCAAGATGAACGGCGTCGAACTGGGCACAGCAAAGGAGCAGGGGTTGAACCCCATCGTCGTCCTCATCAACAACCAGACCTTTGCCACCCTCAAAGCCACTGACCGCGACCGTGCATACTTCCGCGTCCGACCGTGGGACTACGTGGGCATCGCCCGCAGTCTGGGCGGTTACGGGGAACAAGTCACCACCCGCGCTGCCTTCCGCGCCGCCCTCCACCGCGCCCAAGCCTGCTCGGACTTTTACCTGATTGACGCCGTCGTGCCCGAAGACGACGCCTCGCCCACCTTGAAGCGGTTGGGGAGGGAGTATGGAGGGAAGATTCGGATGGCGAGCAGGGCAGGGGAACGTCCATAATTTTTTGAGTTTCTCTATTGACAAAATCACTGCGATTGGATACAATCACGGGTTGATAGAACGTTCTATCACCCTTAGAGACGGAGAGGCTATTGATGGCAGCGACGATTCGAGATGTGGCGAAACTGGCGGGGACTTCTGTGTCAGCAGCCTCAGCAGTTCTCAACGGAAGCGGGCGGGGCGTTATTCGGGTGGGGCCTGAGACTCGCAGACGTATCGAAGCCGCTGCTGAACAGTTGGGATACATGCCCAATCCCATCGCGCAAAGTCTTGTCACCCGCAGGACCGGTGTGCTGGGTCTCATCTTTCCCTATTCGAGCGCTTTCATTGACCGTAACCCGTTCTGCACGCAGGTCATGGCGGGGGTCTTTGAGGAGGTGGTGCATGCCAAATACAATCTCATGTTATATACGGCGATAGGGGATGAGTGGAACGCGGCGGACGAAAACGCGCTCATAGACCCGCGCGTGGATGGCTTGATTCTCGTCATCCCTGCGCCCCACAGCCCGGTCATTGCTCGCTGTATGCGGGAGCGGCGTCCCTACGTGGCGCTGGTCTACGAGCCAGATGCAGAGGAGGTGTATGCCGTGAACGCAGATGAGTTTACAGGGGGGCGTCTGGCAACGGAGCATCTCATTCGACTTGGGCATCGGCGCATCGCCCATCTCAGGGGCGACCCCGGCGTCGCGTCCACTGCGCCGCGCGAGCGGGGTTACATCGCCGCCCTGGAGGCGGCGGGCATGCCGCCCGCCGCGGCGCTCATCGTTCCAGCGGGTTTTGACTGGAAAGAAGGTTACGAAGCCATGAAGCGCTTGTTAGAACTCCCTTCCTCTCAGCGTCCCACGGCAGTCTTCGCCGCGAACGACCTGTGCGCCGAAGGCGCCTTGCGGGCGCTGCGTGAACGAGGTCTGCGCGTTCCCGAAGACATGGCAGTTGTCGGTTACGACGACACCTGGTTCGCCACCATGACGCAGCCGCCGTTGACCAGCGTTCACATGCCCCTTTATGAAATGAGCCAACGGGCGACGCAGATGCTCATCGCGCAGGTGGAGGGCAACGACGTAGCGGTGAGACAGCCTGTTTTACCTGTCTCACTCACTGTGCGCGAGTCCTGCGGGGCTCAGTCAGCAAGAGGAGGGAATGGTTGATGGTCAACAGGTAAAGGAACTATCAACTATCTTCTCTGAAGGAGGCGTCACTATGTTACGCTCTCGCAACGCTTTTACGTTGATTGAATTACTCGTCGTCATCGCCATCATCGCCATCTTAGCCGCGATTCTCATGCCCGTTTTTGCTCAGGCGCGAGAGAAGGCGCGGCAGGCGAGTTGTCAGAGCAACTTGAAGCAGATTGCTACGGCGATCGCGATGTATATTCAGGACTACGATGAACGGTATCCCAAAAACGAGTTCATCAATCAGGGTGGGTGGGGCTCATGGCCGGACAACCACTATCTGTGGTCCAGCGTGATTCAGCCCTACGTTAAGAACAGGCAGGTGTTCGCTTGCCCCTCCGACGGCTCCAATTTAGACTCCAGCTTGTTTGCGTTCATGGCTGGGCGCGGTCGTCCTCCCGGGCTGCTCTCTTATATGCCGAACGCCTTTCATATCAATTCTTGGTGGAGCCCTTCCGCGTTCGGCGTCCCAGGCGGGCAGGGGATCATCACTGTCGGGGCGACCTGGGGGGCGCCAGACACCGCTACCTCGCTGGCGGCAGTGCCCGCCCCGGCGGAGACCTTCATGGTCGTTGAGGGGCTGTGGGACGTCGGCAACTGGTGGTGTGGCAGCGGGCAGTGGGAGAACACCGAAGTAGACTGGTGCTGGGGGACGCAGTCTATGGTGTCAGCGGACTGGCTGGTCACGCTCATCGTGTTGCCAGCACCCCCCGGCGACTGGAACGAAAGATTAAACCGCGCCTGGCGCAAGCATAACGGCGGTGCCAACGTCGCCTTTGGCGATGGGCACGTCAAATGGATGCGACCAGCGGATATGCTCCCCACCAACGCGTCCAGCGCGAAACGTTGGCTCATCAACGCGCCGTGATCATAGGGGGGGTC
The DNA here is from genome assembly GCA_025055355.1 of Abditibacteriales bacterium. Lineage (GTDB taxonomy): Bacteria > Armatimonadota > Abditibacteriia > Abditibacteriales > JANWYM01 > JANWYM01. The sequence goes on along the minus strand of JANWYM010000028.1, from coordinate 406 downwards.
GCTGTGAACAAGCAACTGGCTCTGGTGGCAGCAATTGTCGTTCTCATTGCTGCCGTCCTCGCGCTAACCCTGCGAGGTTGTGGTCGGACGAGCGATGGACTGTCCCCCCAACAGGTGCAAGCGGGGAACCGCTTGCAGGAGATCGCTGCCAGAACCGGCGGGGACTGGAACAAACTCTCGCCGGAGGAACGCGCTTTTCTCATGCAGTTGTCGCACAACAACGAGCGCTCGGCGCGGATGCTGCTGCTCAACGCCGCCCGGACAGGGCCGCCCAGTCCAACGCCTGGCGGTCCCCCGCGTCGGACAGGAGGAGGCAGCGGACGATGACGGCGCCTCGCTCCTGCAGGATGAAGTGAAGCGACAGGCTCCCCGCTCAGCGGGGAGCCTGTTCAACGCAGGAGGCAAT
>JANWYM010000289.1 GCA_025055355.1 Abditibacteriales bacterium | reverse complement strand
CTGTTGGGCTGGACAGCCGTGCGACGGATGTGGCGGTGGAACTGATTGAAAAGGAGCAGCCGAACCTGCTCCTCATTCACTTTCTGGAAACCGACACACAGCAGCACCTGCACGGCTTGGACGCGCCCCCCGTCAAAGCCGCCTTTGAGCGGGTGGACGCGCAGATAGGAAGAATCATCGAGGCGACGCGCAAGGCGGGTATCGCGGAGGAAACGACTTTCATCGTGACGGGCGACCACGGTTTCGCCGCTGTTCACACCCGCATCAACCCGAACGTGCTGCTCCGAGAAAAAGGTTGGCTCGTGAGCAGCGGCAACAGGGTGCAGGACTGGCAGGCGATGGTGCACGCTGACGGCGGCGCAGCGGCAGTTTTCGTCAAAGACCAATCGCTGACGCCGCGCGTGCGCAGCCTGTTGGAGAAGGCGTCGAAGGACGATAAAGGGGTGACGCTCTTCCGCGTCGTGGAGCGCAAAGAGTTGGACGCGCTCGGCGCGCTGCCGACGGCGGCGTTCGCGCTGGAAGCGTCGGAGGGTTACTACTTTGGAGAGACGTGGGAGGGACCGTTCATCACAAAAAACCCTGGCGCCAAAGGCACGCACGGCTACCATCCCCACAAGCCCGACATGGACACGGGATTAATCATCAGCGGCAGAGGGGTGGCGCGCGGCAAGGTGTTAGAACGCATCCACCTGATTGACATCGCGCCCACGGCGGCGCGGCTGCTCGGCGTGCGGCTGCCGCAGGCAGAGGGCAAAGCACTCACGTTCGCACGTTAGAACGTTGGCGCGTTCGCACGTTGGCACGTTAGCAGGTTGGCACGTTGGCAGGTTGAACGTGCCAACGTGCCAACGTGCCAACGTGCCAACCTGCCAACGTGCCAACCTGCTAACGTGCGAACGGGTCGTGGTCGTTATGTCTTATCGCGTGACGCTTCTTCCCGGCGACGGGATTGGCCCTGAGGTGACGGCGGCGATGAAAGAAGTCGTCGCGGCGTCGGGCGTGGATATTCAGTGGGATGAAATTGACGTCGGTCTGCTCGCGATGGAGAAGGGCAAGCCGGCGTTGCCTGAAGAAGCGCTTAAGTCGCTGCGACGTAACAAGGTGGGGCTGAAAGGTCCCGTCACGACGCCGGTGGGGCGCGGGCATGTCAGCGTCAACGTCATGCTGCGGAAGCAGTTGAACCTTTATGCCAACGTGCGTCCGATCAAGAGTTTTCGCGGCGTCGGTGCACGCTACGAGAACGTTGACCTGGTGGTGGTGCGCGAGAACACGGAGGACGTTTACGCCGGCGTCGAGCATGAGGTCACGCCCGGCGTGGTGGAGTGCGTCAAGATCATTACGTGGGAGGGCTCAACGCGCGTCGCTAAATACGCTTTTGACTACGCGCGGCGGATGGGGCGCCAGAAAATCACCGCCGTCCACAAGGCGAACATCATGAAACTGAGCGACGGGCTGTTCCTCAAAGCCTGTCAGAAGGTCGCCAAGCGCTACCCGGACATCCAATATGAGGAAGCCATCGTGGACGCGGCGTGCATGAAACTGGTGATGAACCCGCAGGCTTTTGATGTGTTGTTATGCGAGAACCTCTACGGTGACATTATTTCGGACTTGTGCGGCGGGTTCATCGGCGGCATCGGCTTGGCGGCGGGCGCGAACATCGGCGAAAAGGGCGCGCTGTTTGAAACCGTTCACGGCTCCGCGCCCGACATTGCGGGCAAGGGTATCGCCAACCCGACGGCGATGATTTTAGCGGCGGCGATGATGCTGGACTATCTGGGCGAACATGCCGCTGCACGGCGCATTCGCACCGCACTGGAGCAGGTGATCGCCCAGAAACGCCACGTCACCCCCGACATCGGCGGCAAAGCGACGACGATGGAGATGGGGACAGCAGTGGCGCAGCGCGTAAAGGAGTGATAGGCGCATGGGAGTGGGAGGGTAGGGGAGCACAATGGACCTCCCCTACGCCTCTGCTTCCGTAGCGTAACTGACTGTGGCAAAGTATCTCTCCTTCCGACTTCTCTCCTACGCTATCCTCTTCTTCTGGGCGCTGGCAGCGCTTCTGCCGCTGTATTGGATTTTCTGCACCGCGCTCAAGCCGCCGCTGGTGGTGCTGGAGATGCCGCCGCAGTTGGTGCCTTCCCCGCCGACGCTTATCAACTTCAAGCGGCTGTTCGGGACGCAGCCCGTCGCCGCGCCGTGGCCGCTGAGTCTGTTGGGCGTGCCGACGGTTCCCGCGATTTGGCGCTGGTTGTTCAATTCCGCGTTTGTGTCGTTGGTCGTCACATTCAGCAACGTCTTCTTAGCGACGCTTGCGGGTTACGCTCTGGCAAAGAAGCGCTTTCCCGCCAGCCAGTTTCTCTTCTGGCTCATCCTGAGCATGATGCTGGTGCCAGGGCAACTGACGGTCATCCCGCTCTACGAAATGGTCATCCGCCTTAACTGGATGAACACGTACTACGCCCTCATCGTGCCCGCCCTCGTTGGACCGTTTGCGATTTTTCTGATGAAGCAGTTCCTGCAAACGCTGCCCAGCGAACTCCTCGATGCCGCCAAAATTGACGGCTGCTCCGAACTGGGCGTCTTCCTGCGCGTCGTGCTACCGCTGGCGAAGCCGGGCATGGCGGTCCTCGCCATCTTCACCTTCATGGGGGAATGGAACGACTTCCTCTGGCCGCTGATTGTGATGAACAGAGAAAGCATGTTGACGCTGCAAGTCGGACTCGCCAACCTGCAAAACGTCTTCATCACCGACTACGGTTTGCTGATGGCAGGCGCAGCGTTCTCGGCGATGCCGATGATGGTCGTCTTCTTCCTCTTTCAGCGGCATTTTGTCAAGGGGATTACGATTGGGGCGTTGAAGGGGTGAAGTGTTCTGAAATTGGATGTGTCCCGACGGGGAAGTTATAATAACGGCAGAGGTGAATGAACGTGGCAGCCTTGCAGGTAACGATTGAGCGCACTACCGACGGCTATATCGTGACCTATGATGACCTGTATGGGCGCGGCGTGAAGAACCGCCCCCGAAAACCGCTGTCGCTGGACAAGGCTCTGGCGCGCGTGAAGGAGGCGTTGGAACGACTTCCTCCAACCCCCGACGTGCCGTTGTCGCAACGCTACGCGAAAGAGTTGAAGGCATTGGAGAGGTTGAGCGATGCGGAGTTAGAAGCCTGGGGGCAGACGTTCATGCCTAAGGCGCATGAGCGGCGTTTCAGCGTGCTGCTGCGGAAAGCAGCGCAAGGGCGGTTGACAGAAAAAGAGCGGCGTGAACTGGAGGTGCTCAGTGAGGAGTTTCTCCGTATCTCCGCGCTCAAAACGCGCGCGTCTGCGCTCCAGCAGAAGCGACGCGAGAAGACATCCACCCCGGCGAGCCGATGAGAAAGACGCGGATCCCCGCTCATCTGCGGAAGCGGGTGCGAGCCTCGTCCCCGCTGCGCTGCGCCTACTGTCACAGTCCTGAAGCGCTGTTGGGGGTGCGTCTGGAGGTAGATCACATCATTCCCGCAGGGGCAGGCGGCGCAACGGAGTTCGCCAATCTGTGTCTCATCTGCAGCCGCTGCAACAGCCACAAGTATCAACGCACTCATGCTCGCGACCCTCGCACCGGGCGGCGCGTGCGCCTCTTTCATCCGAGACGCCAGAAGTGGAACACGCACTTCGCGTGGAGCGAAGACGGCACGCACCTCATTGGCTTGACCCCATGTGGGAACGCTACCGTGGCAGCGCTGAACATGAACGACGTCCTTATCGTGCAGTTACGCCAGATGTGGATGGAAGATGGGCGGCATCCGCTGCAAACAGGGGAGTAAATTAACAGCGCAGGCTTGAAAGGGCGGCGTTCTCGGCGATGCCGATGATGGTCGTCTTCTTCCTCTTCCAGCGGCATTTTGTCAAGGGGATTACCATTGGGGCGTTGAAGGGGTAGTCTCAGGCGGGTGGCTCGAACTTGTAGCCGACGCCCCAAATCGTGTGAATGAACTGCGGCTGGGCAGCGTCGTTTTCGATTTTGTCACGCAGGTGGTGGATGTGGACGTCCGCCACGCGGAAGTCGCCGACGTAGTTCGCGCCCCAGACGGCGCGCACGATCTCCTCGCGGGGAAAGACGCGACCGGGCTGGCTGCTGAGAAGACGAAGGAGTTCAAACTCGATTTTCGTCAGGGCGATGTCCTCTCCGCTTTTGGTGACGCGGCGGCGCTGTAAATCAATCGTCAACTCCCCGAACGTGCGCACCTCCTCCGTCGGGAGGAGGGGCGGGGACTGCGTGCGGCGCAGAATGGCTTTGACGCGGGCGACCAGTTCGCGGGGGCTGAACGGTTTCGTGAGATAGTCATCCGCGCCCAACTCCAACCCCAAGACTTTATCCACCTCCGCGTCCTTCGCGGTCAGCATCAGAATGGGTATCTGCGACTCGCGCCGCACCCGACGGCAGACCTCCCAGCCGTCAATTTGCGGGAGCATGATGTCTAAGATGATGAGATGCGGCGACTCGGACTTGACCTTCGCCAGCGCTTCGACCCCGTCGGCGGCGGTGATGACCTTAAACCCGTCGCGCTCCAGATACCACGACACGAAGTCTACCAATTTCCTCTCGTCGTCCACGACTAAGATGCGTTCGCCAGCCATAAGATTGATGAACAGATGGCGGCGCGGGGCGCGCCGTCTATGATGGATTCACTGTCAGCACAAAAGAAACATCCTCACGTCGCTCGCGGGCGAAGGTTTCATCACGGAGGGGCAGCGCAAAGGGTTGCTCCTCACCCGACGCGACTCGGTGCACGAACGTCTCCGCGGTCAAATCCGTTTTGCCAGAGCGCAACCTCACTTCCAGCGTGAGGGCATCCCCCGTCGGCTTAGGATTGGCGAGGCGTCCACGCACCTCGTAAAGGTCGTAGGACTGTCCGCCTTGTTGTTCCTGCCTGACCCAAACGGCTTGGACGTCCTTGACCTGTTCCCGGGCGGTCCCTACGACATGCACGGGAAAGATGCTGGGATAGGCTTTCATGTTCGGCAGCGGGGAGTGGTGATGCGCCCGCCAAGCGCGAAGGGTTACAAAGCCAACGATGGCGAGCACCCAGAGCAACGCACCCAGCAGCCACAACCGTTGCCGCCGCCGCCCGCCTCCGCGCCGTTCGCTTCTTTCGATGATGATCTCCGTCGGCACGATGAGTGGTGGCGGTGAAGAGGCGACGCGTCGCTTGCTCAGACGGCTAAAGCGATTTTTGGAGTCCATCAAATCTAAGGCGTCATACGTGACGAGTGCTTAACCTCACCCTGCCTGTCTCTCAGTTCCCTCCCTTATGAGTTGACGGAATGTATTTAGTTACTGATTGACAGCGCACACGCCACGCATCACGCATCAGGTCGCTTTCATCTTACGCGAAATGGCGCAATCTGTCAAGTTCAAAAGTTACGCAATTCTGAGCCTTTGCGTTTTGCGCTTCTCTTCCTCTCCGATGCAGGAAAGCGTCATTGCGAGTGCAGCGAAGCAATCTCCTCCGCAGGAGACTGCTTCGCTGCGCTCGCAATGACAGGCGTTTTCGCAGGAGGGGGCAAAACGCAAAAGTGCATGCAATCGCTGACACCCTCTTGCCCCTCCCTGTCACTCTTGAAGTTAGCTGATGCCTTGAATCCTCTCCCCATCTGTGATAAAATCCAAGCATCATGCGTGTAGAGCAAATCCGTCATCTCTTAGAGGACGTGCGGGCGGGGCGCGTCGGGGTGGAGGAGGCAATAGAGCGGCTGCGGTTGTTGCCTTACGAGGATTTGGGCTTC
>JANWYM010000288.1 GCA_025055355.1 Abditibacteriales bacterium | reverse complement strand
AGGGGAAGGGAAATTAGCAACAGGAGTTACACGGTTGCCCTCTATATCTTCCCCCGCCCCTGAGGGGTGGGAAGCCACGGGGACGGCCCAGGGGGGCTTGCTGCCCTTAGCGTCTATCTCGAAAATCTCTGGCGCCCCCAACTCGTTGAACGGAGTGACCGCTGACCCCGAACCCGTTCGGGACTCCGTTTGACCGTTCTGCCCTCTCATCAGTAAAAAAACGAAGGTAAGGGTGGTGGTTTATGGACTTAAAAATTGACACCCGCGACGAGGGAAACGTGACGTTCATCCGCGTGGCAGGGGAGTTGGAACTGGACACGCACGCGGGGCTGCGCGAGATGTTGATTCGCCTTGCTGCCGCCCGGCGTCCTGCCATCGTGGTGAACCTCGCTGAGGTCAGTTACCTTGACAGCACGGGCATGGGTGTGCTCATCGGTGGGGAAAAGCGGGCGAACGAGTATGGAGGGAAATTCGCGGTGGTGTGCGCCAACGAAAAAATCCTGCGGCTGTTCCGCATGACCGGGTTGGACCGCGCCTTACGCATTTTCCCTTCAGAGGAGGAAGCCCGCCAAGGGGTGAGCCCCGATGAAAAATGACCGCGAAAACCGGGTGGACATTAGCATCCCCAGTGACACCGAGTTTGTGCGAGTGGTGCGACTGGCGGTGTCGGGTGTTGCCAGCCGTCTGTCCTTCTCCTACGACGACATTGAGGACATCAAGTTAGCCGTCTCGGAGGCGTGCAACAACGCGATTCAGCACGCCTCGCCCAACGGCGACAGCCGCGTGCTCGTCCAGTGCCTGACGGCGCCGGACCGCCTCACGATTATCGTGCACGACAGCGGCAGCGGCGTGCCCCGCGCAGCGTGGGAGAAGTCGCTTACCCCTCCCGACGAATGGGACGAACGCGGCTTGGGGCTCGTCGTCATGCAGGCGCTCATGGACGAGGTGCATTTTGAGTCCCGTCCCCCCCAGGGGCATCAAGTGCGCCTGGTCAAATACGTAAAGAGGTGAACGCCGTGCCCCGTGAGGATGACACCTTCGACCTCCCCGAGTTGATCGAAGAAGGCGAGGAGGGACTGGAGTTCGAACGGCTCTGCAAAAAATGGAAGGCGTTACGCGCCCGATCGCAAGCCGCACGCGCGCAAGCCCTGGCGGAGAAGAAGCCGACTGCCCAAGAGCAATGGATGGTGGAAGCCGATGCCCTCCAGAGGGAAGCCGACGCCCTACGGGCGCAACTCATTAAGAGGAACGAACGGTTAGTGCGCTTCTTAGCCCACAAGTTCAAAGACAAAGGCGAGCCGTTGGAGGACCTGATTCAGCAAGGGATGATTGGGCTGATTAACGCCATTGACCGCTACGACCCCGACCGGGGCGTGAAGTTTTCCACCTACGCCACCCCCACCATCCTGGGCGAGATCAAGCGGTATTTCCGCGACAAAACCTGGAGCGTCAAGGTGCCGCGTCGCATCCAGGAACTCAACCTGCTGGTGCATCGCATCGCGGACGAGTTGACCCAAGAGTTGGGACGCTCGCCCACGCTGACCGAGCTCGCCCAAGCGGTGGGGGCGTCGGAAGAAGACGTGCTGGAAGCCCTCGAAATCGGCAAAGCCTACGACCCGATTTCGCTAGACAGCGAGAGCAGCGGATCGGATAAAGAGGACACCCCGACGACGTTAGAGGAGCACGTCAGGGGTCAGGATAGCACCATGGAGAACTGGGAGACCCACTTGTGGCTCAAAGACGCGCTGCAGCGGCTGCCCCCCCGCGAACGCCGCGTCGTCGAATTGACCTTCTTTGAGGGGCTCTCCCAACTCGAGATCGCCAAAGAACTCGGCATGTCCCAGATGCACGTCTCCCGCCTGCTGCGCAAGGCACTGGCGAGGCTGCGGGAGTATTTCCGACGAGAATGACCCTCCTTGCCCCGCTGAGGACATAGAGGGCGCAGAGGGCTTCAACGGATGCGGATGACGGATGGCACGGACGCAGGTTGGGGCAGACGGCGCCTCAATCCGCTTCCGCAATCTGCTGGCTGTTTCTACGCGATCTGCGTCCGCGGCGGTGAATCAACGATGCACGAAACCGACGCCCGGATTTTGCGCTACCTCGGCTACGGCGCGCTCCTCACGGCAGCGTTGTGGCTACTTTACCGCATCAAAGACGCCCTGCCGATTTTCGTGCTGGGGCTGCTGATCGCCTACGCCTGGGACCCGTGGCTCGACCGCTTGCAAGCGCGGGGCTGGTCGCGCGACCGCGCGGTGCGTTTCGTGTTCCTCTGCTTTTTTGGTTTTATTCTGATGGTGGCGTTCATCGTCATCCCGCTCGTCGTGGATCAGGTGCAGGAGTTCGGCGAGCGATACCATACGCAATACAAAGAGCAAATCGCCAGCCTCAGCCAGGACTGGCAGGAGCGCGTTGAGAAGTTGATTCCCAAAAGGCTTCAGCCGCTCATCTTTGAAAAGGGGGATGGCTCGACGACCAGCAAACCGAGGATACGCTCCGTCATCCTGACGCGCCTGGAAGAACTGCGCGACACCGTGCTGCCGAAGGTGCTCGGCATAGCGGCGGGGTTTCTGCAAGGCTCCATCGGCAGTTTGCTGCTGCTGCTGGTGTTGCCGTTCATCGTTTACTACTTCATGCATGAGATTGACCCGCTGCGCCAGCGCGTCGTGTTCTTAATTCCCGAGCGATACCGCGAGACCGTCGTCGCCATGAGCCGTGATGTGAACCGCATGATTGGGCGCTACGTGCGCGGGCAGTTCATCGTCTGCCTGTGTTTTGCCGCTGCGGCGGTAATCATTTTGGGGATATGGTCGGCGGTCTTCGGCATGAGATACTTTCTGGTGTTGGGGTTGATTGCGGGCGTTCTCTACATCGTTCCTTACGTAGGCATGGTGGTCAACTTCGCCCTCGTCGCCGGCATCGGCTACCTGACCACCGATTACTCTCTCGCCTGCGCCCTGTGTGCCGGTGGGTCACTGATTGCCCTCAATCTGGTGTTTGACAACCTCGTCGTGCCGCGCGTCGTCGGCAAAGAGTTGGGGCTGCACCCGCTGACGGTCATCTTTGCCCTGCTCGCAGGCGGACAGTTCGGGGGACTCCTCGGCATGGTGGTCGCCATCCCCGTCGCGGGCGCGATCAAAGCCGTGCTGCTTCACCTCTTCCCGCAGTTGGCTGCCCCGGTTTCTGAGGACGTTCTCCAACTCGTCCCTGCGACCCCACGGGAGTCAATGAGTGAATGAGCCAACGGGTTCATGAGTTCACGGGTGCACGATGGTATGGAGTTCAGGCTTGACGCAATACGCAATACGCATTACGGAGGCTTAAATGTCTGGTCACACAATCCGCGAGAAGTTTCTGAAATTCTTTGAGTCAAAAAACCACAAGGTCATGCCCAGCGCGTCGCTCAACCCGGCGACCTATGGCGACTTCACGACCAACCTCACCTCGGCGGGGATGCAACCGCTGGTGCCGTTCTTCAAGGGCGAGCAGACGCCGCCGCACCCGCGCCTCGCCTCCTGTCAGAAGTGCTGCCGCGCCGACGACATCGAGGAGGTCGGCAAAACCTGGCGGCATTGCACGTTCTTTGAGATGCTGGGCAATTTTTCCTTCGGCGACTATTTCAAGCGCGAGTCCATCGCGTGGGGATGGGAGTTCGTCACGGAGGTCCTCAATATCCCCAAGAAGTTGTTGTGGGTGACGGTTCACGTCAGCGATGATGAAGCCGCTGAGATTTGGAAACAGTTCGTTTCGGCTGACCGCATCCTGCGTTTCGACAAGGACAATTGGTGGGGCTTGGCGGTTGGTCCTTGTGGACCTTGTTCTGAGATCTTTGTAGACAGAGGCTTGGACAAGGGTTGCGGACAACCTGACTGCGCGCCCAACTGCCCCCACGAGAAGACGTTGGGTTGCGACCGCTGGGGCGAAATCTGGAACCACGTCTTTCAGCAGTTCAACAAGTCGCCCGACGGCACGCTGACGCCGCTACCCAGACCGGGCATTGACACCGGCGCCGGCTTGGAGCGCATCGCCGCGTTCTTGCAAGGCAGCGGGACGATTTTTGAGAGCGACCTACTCCAACCAATCTGCGACTACGTTCTGCAAATCGCCGGGGAAGAAAGCGAAATGAGGGGGAAGGAAGGGCAGAAAGAGCGGTTCTCGCGCAGCGGCTTGCTCACCGCCCCAACCACCCAACCGCCCAACCGCCCCACTACCCTCGCCGTCCGCGTCATCGCCGACCACATCCGCGCCGCCACCTTCCTGCTCGGCGACGAAAGCCCAGTGATTCCATCGAACGACGGCGCAGGTTACATGGTGCGCCGCTTCATCCGCCGCGCGTTTTACTACGGATGGACGGGGCTGAACTTGCGCGAGCCGTTCCTGCACAAAATCGTCCCCGTCGTCGTCCGCATCTTCCGCGAGCCGTATCCCGAACTCGCACGGCAGCAGGAGGGCATTATTCAGTGGGTGCGCAACGAGGAGGAGCGGTTCGGGCAAACGCTGGAGCGCGGGATGACGCTGCTCGAGGAACTCATCGAGCAGCACGCGCAGAAAAACGAGACCGTGCTGGACGGGCGGCAGGTGTTTCGCCTTTACGAGACCTACGGTTTTCCGAAGGAACTCACCGTCGAGATCGCCCGCGAGCGGCAGATGACGATTGATGAGGACGGCTACCAGCGAGCGGAAGCCGAACACGCTGCGGGTGGCGGGAAAGTCGTCGTGGGACTCGGCGCGGTCGTCGAAGCGGACTTGGCGACGCTTAGGAGCGAGTTTCTCGGCTATCAGACGACCTCCGCGCAAGGCAGCATCATCGGGGCGAAACGAGCCGAAAACGACTGGCTCATCGTCCTTGACCAGACGCCGTTCTACGCCGAAGCGGGCGGGCAGGTCGGCGATATAGGTACGCTGCGGGGCGCGGGCTTTTGCGCGAACGTCAAAGACACGCAGAGGCACGGGGACGCGATTGTTCATGTGTGCGAAGTTGTGGAAGGCACACCGCAAGTCGGCTTGACGGTGACGGCTGACGTTGATGCGATTCGTCGCGCAGCGATCCGCCGTGCCCACTCCGCGACGCACTTGCTGCACAAAGCATTGCGCACTGTGCTGGGCGAGCACGCCACGCAGCAGGGGAGCTTGGTGCGCGATGACTACCTGCGCTTCGACTTCTCGCACTTTGCCGCCGTGACGTCGGAGCAACTGCGTGCGATTGAGCGCATCGTCAACGACGCGGTGTTAGAAGCGATGCCCGTGCGCATCACGTTCACGACACTGGACAAGGCGAAGAAAAAAGGCGCGATGGCGCTGTTTGAAGGAAAGTATGGGGACAAGGTGCGGATGGTCACGATGGGCAAGGGACGCCAGCCGTTCTCGATTGAACTGTGCGGCGGGACGCACCTGAGCAACACGGCGGAGGTAGGGTTGTTCAAAATCATCAACGAGAGCAGCGTCGGCGCGAACCTGCGGCGCATCGAGGCGTTGACGGGCAAAGCCGCTTACGACTGGACGCGGCAGCGCGAGGCGCTGCTGGCAAGGGTGGCGGCGGCGGCGGACACGCACATCGAACGTCTGCCTGAACAGGTCGAACGCTTGCGCCGCACGGTGCGCGAACTGGAACGCAAGTTGGAGAGCCTGCAAGCCAAAGCCGCTGCATCGCAGGCGGACGCGTTATTGGCACAAGCGCACGAGGTCAACGGGCTGCGCGTCATCGCCGCGAAGATTGACAACCTCGCGCCCGAGGCGTTGGGCACTTTAGCCGACCAGATAGCAGCGAAGAGCGACGC
>JANWYM010000287.1 GCA_025055355.1 Abditibacteriales bacterium | reverse complement strand
GGCGTGGGCGACCCAGAGCCGCGCCGCAAGCGGGGCGGGCTGGCAGTTGACCGTCAGCCGCAACTTGCCGGGGGCGTCGTCGTGCTTCCACCGCAACTTCGGCATCGGCTTGTCCGATATCTGGTGACGCGCAAACGCCGCCAGAGCGTTGAGGGCGCGCGCTCTATCGCGCCTGCCGTCCCCGTAATCTTGCTCCAAGCCATGCCCTGCGTTCGGCACGTAAAGCACCCACTTGTCGCCTTTGAGTCCATCCCAGTAGAGGTTGAGCGCGTCGGTGGACCAATAGGGGTCATTGTTACCCAGCAGTATCATCTTGGGCAAGGTCAGTCGGTCGCGGTAGGTGTAAGGGTCGACCATGCGCCAGAGGCGGGTGGCTTCGGGGGTGTCAGGAATCGGCACCAGCCCGCGCTGCGTATAGTCGCTGATTTGCTCACTGAATCCGCCCAACGAGGCGCGCTGATGCGTCATCTGCTCTTTCATGTTCAGCACGTCAATCACCATCGGCGCAATCGCTTTCACGCGCGGGTCGCCCGTCGCCGCCGTGAGCCACGACGTCCAGCCGCGCTTCGAGCCGCCGGTGATGATGAAATGCTTGACCGCTATTTTCCACTCCTGCTGCGCGAAGGCTTGCAGGGCGTCCATCGCCTTGAGGACGCTTTTGACCATCGGGAAGAGCAGCGGCCAGTTTTCGTCTTTGGTGTTGAGGTAACGCACGAACGTTTCGGCAATGAGGGCGTCCTCGCGCTTACCATCGAGCAGGGGTTGGTTGGGGATGCCGTAGAGGATGGCAAATGGGGCTTTGATGCTCTGCGCCACGCCCATGCCCAAAGCGACGTTGGCGAGGTTCGCGCTGCCGCCGGTGTTCATCAGCAGCAGCGTGGACGTCGGCGCGGTGTCTTTGGGCTGATAAATCTGCAACTGGTGTTCCCACGTGATGCCTTGCCACGTCTGCGAGACGAGGTGCAGGTCGTAGACCGTGCCGCTGGGATGCGCGATCTTTTCTCGCAGCGTCCATTTGAACGCCGGTTCAGGCTTTTTCACGTAATCATGCAAGTCGGCGCGCGCCGCCGTCAGCAGCGCGAGAGCGACCGGGGTCGCTGCCATGATGAGTCGGAGGGGAGAGAGAGAAGTCATCATCATGCCTCCCATGTTTTTCTTGCCAACCACAACGGCACGACGACACGACGGGACCTGAGGAGTCGTCGTGCCGTTGTGTCAACATCTGGGGGACGTCTTTTCCTGCGGCGTAGTGCCGATGAATCAGTAGGACAGACCCCGTTGAAAATCACCCTCGTCCTTCTCCTCAGTCGCTCACGGTCATCGCAACAGTGCCAACGACCGACGACAAGGACGAGGACGAGGATAATTATACCTGACTGATACCCAGTTTGATTATAGACTGGGATAGCATACCAAAAGTTACGCCGTTGCTGACACCTTCTTGCCCCTCCCCCAAGGGGAGGGGAATCACGGGGGCGGCGCGGCGGGGCTTTTGTCCTGACTCCCGATGTCATTGCGGGCATAGCGAAGCAATCCCCGGCGGGGGAGACGGTTGCCGCCGAGGTGATGGCTTCGCTGCGCTCGCAATGACAGGCTTTTTTCGTCGCCGCAACGCCGCGAAGAACTCCCCTCCCCTTGGGAGAGGGGTGGGGGGAGGGGAAAGATAGGGAGGACAACCGCGTAACTTTTGACCATGTTCCTTCCCCCGAAAATCCTCGTTCTCGTTCTCGAACCTCACAAACGACCGGCGAAGAGGAGGGTTTTCGGAGGGGGAAAGGTATGACGGCAACCGCATCACTCTTGACGAGATGGTTTATGCTGTAATCAAAGTGGCTATAATTAAATCGCAGCTGACTTGTTAGCCCTCCCGCTGGCTTGGCATCAGCGAGAGGAGCATTCTGTCCTATGGACGAAAGGAGGTGATACAATGGGTGTGAAAATTCTGGTAGTGGACGATGAAGTGACCCACCTGCACCTGATTGCGACCATTCTGCGGGCAGAAGGATTTGAAGTGCTGACGGCGGAGGACGGAGAGCGAGCGTTGGACATCGCAAAACGGAATCATCCTGATTTAATTCTTTTAGACATTGCGATGCCCCTGTTGGACGGTTGGGAGGTGCTTCGACGTTTACGCGACGATCACAGCACTGCAGCGACGCCCGTCTTCATCGTCACCGCGCGCGCCCAAAAGAGCGACATCGAACAGGGGCGGCGGTTGGGTGTGGAGGATTACATCACGAAGCCGTTCGACCCAGTGGACCTTGTCAACCGCGTTCGACAACGCTTGGGCGGCGTGCGGCACAGGAGCCAGCGAGCGCACCTTACGGAAGCGTTGGTATGAACCGCGTGGTTTCTTCTCCCTACAGCCATTCAGTCCTCAAGCGCGCAGGCGACCTCATCGGAGCGATGGGGCTTTTGATCGTATGCTTGCCTTTATTTCTCGTTCTGGCTATACTCATCAAACTGGACTCTCCGCAGAGTCCAGTTTTTTTTTGTCAGCGACGGGTGGGCTGGCGCGGCAAGCCGTTTACGATGTGGAAGTTTCGCACGATGCACGTGGGGGCAGAGCATTTGAAAGAAACGTTGCGACCGTTCAGCGTGGTGACGGCGCCCGCCTTCAAAATGCCCAATGACCCTCGCGTGACGCGCATCGGGCGCTGGCTGCGGCGGTGGAGTTTGGACGAGTTGCCGCAACTGTGGAACGTGCTGCAAGGCACGATGAGCCTCGTCGGTCCGCGTCCGCTGCCGGTGGAAGAGGTTCGTCTGGAGGAAGAAGTCCATTGGCAGCGCTGTCAGGTCAAGCCGGGGTTGACGGGATTGTGGCAGGTCAGCGGGCGCGCCGCGCTGCCGCTCGAGCAATGGTTTGCGCTGGATTTGGAATACGTCGCAAAAGCGTCGCTGTGGTTGGACATCAAAATTCTGCTCAAGACGCCGATAGTAGTGATAAGCGGACGAGGAGCCTACTGAACTTCGTCCCATTTTCACTCAGGGAGGATTCGCATGGGATTCAAGGTTCTGCAAGTCGCCGGTGAAGTTTACCCTTTTGCCAAGACGGGAGGATTGGCGGACGTTGTGG
The DNA here is from genome assembly GCA_025055355.1 of Abditibacteriales bacterium. Lineage (GTDB taxonomy): Bacteria > Armatimonadota > Abditibacteriia > Abditibacteriales > JANWYM01 > JANWYM01. The sequence goes on along the minus strand of JANWYM010000287.1, from coordinate 2,714 downwards.
GTGCGCTGCCCAAGGCGCTGGCGCGGCTGGGACACGACGTGCGGGTGGTGATGCCCAAGTATCAACAGGTCACCGAGGAGAAGTTCCCCTCTCAGCCTGTTGCTACCGACCTTTTTTATCCGCTGGGCAACGAGTTCAAGTCCGTCACGATTCGCCAGTGGACGGGCGGCACCGAAGTTCCGACTTACTTCGTGGACGCCCCGGAGTTCTTCCATCGCCCTCAACTTTACGGTCACAGCGACGACGCCGTGCGCTTCATCGCTTTCGCCCGCGCCGTACTGGAAATGGTGAGGGCTCTCAACTGGACGCCCGATGTGATTCATTGCCACGACTGGCACGCCGGTCTCGTCCCCGTTTACGTCAAGACGCTCTACGCGCAGGACTTGCCCCAAACGGCGACCGTCTTCACGATTCACAACCTCGCCTATCAAGGTGTGTTCAGCAAAGACGTTTATCCCCTGACGGGATTGGACTGGAGTTTGTTTAACCACCACCAGTTGGAATTTTACGACCAGTTGAATTTCCTCAAAGCCGGGTTGGTATTCGCCGACGCGCTCAACACCGTCAGCGAAAAATACGCGGAGGAAATCCAGACACCCGAATACGGCGAGCGACTGGAAGGCGTGTTGATAGCGCGGCGCGACCGATTGAGCGGCGTGCTGAACGGGATTGACTACGCCGAATGGAATCCCGCCACTGACCCGCACATCGCCGCGCCCTACAGCCCCGATGACCTGTCGGGCAAAGCCCAGAACAAACGCGCTTTGCAGGAGCGATGCGGTCTGAACACCACCGATGGCAGTCCCATTCCCCTCATAGGTGTTGTCTCGCGCCTGAGCGGACAAAAGGGCTTCGACCTGGTGGCGGAAGCGATTGACGACATCATGGCGCTGGACGTGCAGTTGGTCGTTCTCGGCGCGGGGGATGAATACTACACCAACCTCTTCCGTCGCATCGGCGAACGCTACCCCAGCGCGGCATCTGTGAACTTCCGCTTCGACGAACCCCTCGCTCACCAAATCTACGCCGGCTGTGACCTCTTCCTCATGCCCTCGCGCTACGAGCCGTGTGGTCTGGGGCAACTCATTAGCCTCAAATACGGCACCATCCCCATCGTCCGCCGCACGGGGGGACTGGCGGATACCATTCAAGAGTTCAACCCAGACAGCGGCCTGGGCAACGGCTTCAGTTTTGAGGAGTATGCAGCGTCCGCGCTCCTCAATGCTGTGCGCAACGCCGTCAACACCTACCGCATGCCGTCGGCGTGGGAGCGAGTCGTGCGCAACGCTCTCTCATGCGACTTCTCGTGGGACGTCTCCGCCAGGAAATACGTGGACCTCTACGAAAAGGCGCGCAACTACGCGCGGCGGTAGGAAGCGCAGGGCGGCAAGGCGATCGCTCTCTTCCCAGCGGGATGTGGATGCGACCAAGTTGCGCCTCAACCCTGTTTTGGAGGAGGGCGACGCCCCGCACGCATGAACTCACGCTTGACGTTTCACGCTTCAGGTTTCACATTTTTCTTGACACTGCTCGCCATCTCCGCTATAATCCCCCCATCACTGACGGTTCCATCAGGTCAAGTGCAGGCATACTCAACTTCAAGGCCAGAGTTGAAAGGAAGCAGTTCGGCTCAGATGAGGTGCTGTCTCATCTGGCAACCGACTCCAGGGAGGAGATGGATTGATGGTTAAAGAACGTCGTCGTTTCATCCGGGTCCGTTCCGACATCCCGGTGTGGCTCTGTTGTCGTCACCCTGAAACGGGCGAGATTGAGTATCAAGCACAAACCACCATTGACATCAGCGCGGGCGGCATCCAGATTTTGGGGGAGGGGGAACTGCCGCCCAGGGGCATGACGGTGGAACTCCTGCTTGATTTACCCGATGGGCAGATTCCCGTGCAAGCGACGGTGAAGTGGGCGCGCGAGGCGCGCGTCTTCCGCGCGGGGATGCAGTTCCAGCGCAAGTTAGCCCTGCGCCGCAGCATCGGACACTACATCGAGCGCACCATCCAACGGCGCACGGAGCCTTTCCTCGAGTCCGCTGGATTCAACAACGCCCGCATGAGCCCCAAGAAGATCCGCAGCATCCGGAAGTCCCCCAAACGGCGAAGGAGTCAATGAGTCAATGGGTCAACGGTTGCATGAGTTCATTGACTCATTGACTTGCATCGGGGGGAGGCGTCGGGTTGTCTCCGTTGACTTCCACATGCCGACAGCGGAGGCGAGACCTGCCGCGTCGTCATCGTCGGCGAGAGCCACAACGTATTGAGGTCGGAGCAGTTTTAGACCACAATACGTTGTGGTGAGGAGGCTGACGGGAATTTTCGCCGCGCGGCGAAAAAAAAAATTTACAATGTGTTGACATTGTTGCAAATCATCAGTATAATAAATGCAACTTAACTGTTGACGTCCCATCACGACATCGTTCATTGGAAACTTCTCAACGCGATTTCTTCCGAGCAACCAGCGAAGCCACGGCGAACATTGCACTCCCGACATCTAACAGGTTTGACCGGCAGCATGGCGTCGTCGTATTCGCTGCTGGACAACCGTGGGCGCATTACGTTCTCGGAAGGAGGTGACGTATCGTGGCAGCAAAAGCCGGCGGCACCAAAAAGGCAGCCCCCAAGAAGGGCACGGCGAAAGCCCCCGCGAAAAAGGGCGGCAAGAAGAAATAGGGTGCGGCTGTCTATAAAATGGTGCGGGAGTCCCCA
>JANWYM010000286.1 GCA_025055355.1 Abditibacteriales bacterium | reverse complement strand
GAGGAGGGTTTGCGGTTTGCGATTCGGGAGGGAGGACGGACGGTGGGCGCGGGGGTGGTCACCAAGGTGATTGAGTAGCCCTCTCGTTGACGCCGAAAACGCTTGGGACCGCCTGTGCTGGCGGTCCCAAAATTTTGTCTGTGGGTGGGTTGACAAAGCATTGGAGGGCTGCTACACTATGCTTTTTGTGTTGTGCAATTCAGGCTTGAATTTTTGAAAGTGGTGAAGGAAGATGGCTGCAAAAAGGGCGCCCATTACGTTAGCCTGCAGCGACTGCAACGAGCGGAATTATACAACCCGACGACATAAGCCCAAAACCACCGGAGGAGGTCAGCGTGAGCGGTTGCAGCGCAACAAGTATTGCCCACGCTGCCGTAAGCACACCCTGCACCGGGAGACGAGATAAAAAAGAGGAGCGTAGGGGCGTAGCTCAATTTGGCAGAGCACCGGTCTCCAAAACCGGGGGTTGTCGGTTCGATTCCGGCCGCCCCTGCCAGCCCCGATGGAACGGATCAAGCGATCGGGGTGTGATGCCTCACTAAGGCAGAGGAAGTGAGAGGGGATGAAACAAACGTCATTCGGTCGAATGCGGCAGCGCATCGCCCAGTTTCTCAAAGAGGTCTGGGCGGAGGTCAATCCCAAGGACGGCAAGGTGATATGGCCCACGCAGGAGCAGATCATTAACAGCACCTTAGTTGTTTTAGGATTGCTTGCCATCCTCACGCTGTTTGTCGCGGGGATAGACGTCGTGGCAAAGTTTCTCTTTCACGATTTGCTGGGACTTTATCCCCAGACGCCGACGGGCGGTTTCTGAGTGAGTGGGTTCACCATGCCAAAGAGACAGTGGTATCTGGTTCACACCTATCCCGGTCAGGAGGACAAAATTAAGACCAACATCGAGCGGCGGGTAAAATCGCAAGGGTTAGAGGAAAGAATCAGCCGCGTGCTGGTGCCGACGGAGGAGGAAGTCAAAATTCGGGGGGGTAAGCGCCAGATCGTGAAGCGGAAAGTGTTTCCCGGCTACGTGCTGATTGAGATGGAAATGGACAAAGACACGTGGCACTTTATCCGCCAAACGGTTGGGGTGACGGGCTTCGTCGGCGCGAGTTCGATGGAGGGGGATAAGTTTGTGCCGCCGCCGCCCATGCGTCAGGCGGATGTGGAGGCGGTGCTCAAAAGCACCGACCCGATGACCTCACGTCCTAAGCCGGTGTGGCATCGGGGCGAGATCGTGCGGGTCATCTCCGGACCGTTCGCCGACAGCACGGGGAAGGTGGAAGACGTCAACGTGAAGTCCGAAAAACTGACGGTGATGATTTCCGTCTTCGGGCGGGAGGTTCCCGTGGAATTAGATTTCGCTCAGATTGAAAAGGTGTAAGGAGCAGCCAGATGGCGAAAAAAGTCGTCGCAGTCGTCAAGTTACAACTTCCGGCAGGGGAGGCGAACCCAGCGCCGCCGGTGGGACCGGCGCTCGGTCAACATCAAGTCAACATCATGGAGTTTTGCAAGCAGTATAACGAGCGCACGCGCGGGCAGGTAGGCATGATTATTCCCGTTGAAGTCACGGTTTATCAAGACCGCTCCTTTACTTTCGTGACGAAAACGCCTCCCGCCACCGCGCTGCTGCGGAAGGCAGCCGGGGTGGAGAAGGGATCAGACGAGCCGCACCGCAATAAGGTGGGGCGCATCACGCGGGCGCAACTGCGTGAGTTGGCGCAACTCAAACTGCCCGACCTGAACACGGTAAATATCGAGAGCGCGATGCGCATCCTGGAGGGCACAGCCCGGAGCATGGGGATTGAAGTGGTGGAAGGATAGGGGATTGGCCTATGCCTAAGCACGGAAAAAGATACCTCAATCTGGTCGAGAAACTGGATCGGACCAACCTGTTAGAACCCGTGGAAGCGCTGAAGTTGGTCAAGGAGTGCGCGAACGCCAAGTTTAACGAGACGATTGAAGTGCATTGCCGTCTGGGGATTGACCCGCGCAAGAGCGACCAGCAAGTGCGCGGCACGACGAGTCTGCCGCACGGGACGGGCAAAACACCCCGCGTCGCTGTCGTGGCGCAAGGTGAGTTCGCCCGCGCCGCTGAAGAGGGCGGCGCCGACCGCGTGGGCGGACCGGAACTCATCGAAGAGATTGACAAAGGGTGGATGGAGTTTGACATCCTCGTCGCCGAAGTGGGGATGATGCGCGCCCTGGGGCGATTGGGGCGCAAGTTGACGACGCGCATGCCCAGCCCACGCGCCGGGACGGTGGCGACGACGCCCGAAGAGATGCGCACGATCGTCATGGACCTCAAGCGCGGCAAAATCGAATACCGCGCCGACCGGCAGGGCGTGTTGCACAGCGTCATCGGCAAAGCCTCGTTTACGGAAGAGCAGTTGAAAGAAAACTTCGTTGCCCTGATGGACGCCGTGCTGCGGGCGAAACCCGCCTCGGCGAAGGGGCAATATCTGAAAAGCGTTACCGTCACCTCGACCATGGGACCAGGCATCAAAATGGACCCGGCGCGGGTGACGGCGATGGTCAGGGGATAACGTCTGAGGGGTTAAGGGTTAAGGGTTCTCCCGACCTTCAACCCTCAACCCTCGATCCTCATGAGAGATGGCTCACCCAGAAAAAGAAGCCATTGTTGCCGACCTGCACGATAAGCTCAAGCGCGCAACAGCGGTGCTGCTGACGGAATACCGAGGTTTGAAGGCCGGGCAGATGACCCTCCTGCGGCGGCGGCTACGCGAGGGGGGACTGGAGTATCGTGTGGTCAAGAACACGCTGATGTATCTCGCGGCGCAGGGGACGCGGGCGGAGGCACTTTGTGCCTCGTTGGAGGGTCCAACTGCCGTGGCGTTCAGTTACGGTGAACCGACTGAAGCGGCGAAACTGTTGACGCAGGCGGCGAAGGACTTCGAGTCCCTGAAAGTCCGCATGGGGCTTATCGAAGGAATGGTGTGCGATGCAGCGCAGGTGGAAGAGGTGGCCAAACTCCCCGGTCGCCGTGAGATGCGCGGGCGCACGGTGGGAACGATTTCAGGACCGTTGAGCGGTTTTCTCATGATAACGCAAGGCGTTCTGCGGAATCTGGTGGGTATTCTACAAGCGAAGATCGAAAAAGAGGCGTCCGCCTCGTAACTTGGTTTGGGGGTTGAAGTTTTAGGTTCTGGCGCAGCGCTTCGCAAACCGACAACCCAGAACCTACAACCTTGTGGTGGAAACTGGAGGTTAAAATTCCATGCCCAGCGAAAAAGTCCAACAAATCATAAGTTTGTTAGACGGCTTGACCGTGCTGGAACTGAGCGAACTCAACAAAGAGTTGCAGGAGAAGTGGGGCGTCTCAGCGGCGGTCGCGGTCGCCGCGCCGGGGGTGAGCGGCGCGCCCGCTGACGGCGGCGCGCCCGCAGCAGCGGTCGAAGAGCAGACCGAGTTCGATGTGATTATCAAGGAAGCCGGCGCGCAGAAGATTCAGGTCATCAAAGCCGTCCGCGAGGTCGTCCCCGGCTTAGGGCTGAAAGAAGCCAAGGAGTTGGTCGAATCCGCGCCCACTTCTATCTTCACCGATGGACGGCGCGTCAGCAAGGAAGAGGCAGCCAACATCAAATCCAAACTGGAGGCTGCCGGCGCTACCGTCGAAGTCAAGTAAGGCGGTAGCGTTTTGCCCTCTCCTCACACCTCTGAACGGAACGGACGCCGCGCCGTTCCCTACTGCCTGTGTCACCAGAGAAATGAGTCCCTGTCAGCGGATTGCGGTAACGGATCGCTGTTGACGGATTGCAATGAATGATTCAAGCGTAACGCGGTTGGCGTCATTCCTTTTCTCCTCCTCCGCCCCCTCCCCTTGGGGGAAGGGGCGGAGGAGGAGAAAAGGGCGTAAGCCACTGCGTAACTTTTGCTATTTTGCGGCAGAGTAATTCGCTGCGTCTGTTCCAAGCATCCGTTGACGGCATCCGCCGCAAGCATCTGTTGACAGCGACCCATTGCTCATGCCTTACTCTCCGCCCAAATTGCGGGAGGTCATTATGTCTCAAAGAACACGCCCCCTTTCCCCGGGTTCGATGCCGACCGTGTTGACCGCCAAGGCGCAGGCGCGCCGCGCCAAAACACAGGTGATACTCCCGAACCTTGTGGAGATGCAACTCCAATCGTTCGAGAACTTCCTGAACGAGGGGCTGCGCGAACTTTTTGACTCGTTCTCGCCCATCGAGGATTTTACAGGCACGCTGAGCCTGGAGTTCCTCGAATACTACCTCGGCGAACCCAAGTGGGACCCCAACGAATGCCGCGAGCGGGATTTGACCTACGAAATGCCGCTCAAGGTCAAGGTGCGCCTGGTCAACAAGGAAACGGGGGAACTGAAGGAGTCGGAGGTTTACCTGGGCGAAATCCCCTGCATGACGGAGCGGGGGACGTTCATCATCAACGGCGCGGAGCGGGTGGTGGTCAGTCAACTGTCGCGCTCGCCGGGCGTCTATTTTTCGGAGACCATTGACTACTCCGGTCGCTCGCTCTACACGGGGCAGGTCATCCCCCGCGAGGGGGTGTGGTTGGAGGTGGAAACCGACGTCACCGACGTCATCTCCGCCAAAATCGGTCAGTCCCGCCGCATGCCCATCACCACGCTGTTGCGTGCCTTCAGCGCGATAGATGCCGCCCAGCCCCACGCGCCCAAAACCGAGTTTCTGCCCGCCCGTTCGCCCAAGTTGTTAGGCCGCACGCTGGCGGAGCCGGTGATTGACCCCGCGACGGGGGAGATGGTGGCGGACGGGGGGACGGTGATTGACGAAGAACTGGCGCGGCGTCTACGCTCCATTGCGGCGCAAGGTGGGGGGGAGAACCAGGTCGCCGTCGAGGCGCAGCGCGTGCGCGTGGGCACCACGGGAGAGATCCTCGAACTCTTCGGGCGGCGGGAGACGCTGCGCCGCCCGAAGGCAGACGCCCTCCTCGACAAGTGGGCGGCGAAGGACATTCTGTCCCCTACCCCTGAGGCGGGCACCGGCGGGCGCGGGCGTTCCCGTCCGGTGGTGCGGGCTTACAGTTACATTGACGAGGAGACCGCCAAGCACATCGAGGCTTTGAAGTTAGACGAGGTGGAAGTGATTACCGTTCATCGCTACATCAACAGGTCGTTGGAGAATGACCGCGCCCGCGATGAGGAGTCGGCGCTCAACGAGGTGCATAAGGTCCTCCGCCCCGGGGATCCGCCCACGCAGGAGAGCGCGCGCTCCTTGCTTCACTCCTTCTTCTTCGACCCCAAGCGCTACGACCTCGGCCGCGTCGGGCGCTACAAGATGAACAAGAAGATAGGCACCACAGTGCCGCTCTCGGTCACGACGCTCACCCTGCAAGACCTCATCGCCATCGTGGATTACATCATCGGCCTCTCGGGCGCCTCAGAGATCCCCGAGCGCGGCGAGTCGCTCACTTACGAGGTGGACGATATTGACCATCTCCGCAACAAGCGCGTCCGCAGCGTGGGCGAGTTGCTCCAGAACCAACTGCGCGGGGGGTTCCTGCGGATGGAGCGGGTGGCGCGGGAGCGTTTGACCTCGCTGGACCGCGAGGCGGTGACGCCACAGGCGGTGATTTCTATCAAGCCCATTACGGCGGCGGTGCGCTCCTTCTTTGGCTCGGGGCAACTCTCCCAGTTCATGCAGCAGACCAACCCGCTGGATGAATTGACGCATAAGCGGCGGTTGTCGGTGCTCGGACCTGGAGGGCTCTCCCGTCAGTCGGCAAAACTTGAGGTGCGCGATGTTCACCATTCCCATTACGGCCGTATCTGTCCCATCGAAACACCCGAAGGACCGAACAT
>JANWYM010000285.1:3282-5814 GCA_025055355.1 Abditibacteriales bacterium | reverse complement strand
AGAAAAGTGGGCTTGTCGTGCGCCTCCGTCGTCTTGACACCGCCCATCCGGTCTAAGAGCCTCTCCGAAAACCGCGTGGCGCCGACATCCTGTCGGCACTCTATGCGGGCTGGAAGCCTGTGCTATCTGGTTTTCGGAGAGGCTCTAAAGTAATTTTAACCGCTCCACGTGCTCTCTCACCTTCGCCTCAATCACGTCCCACCGCCCCTCCGCTATCGCGGCTTTGTCAATCAGCGTGCCGCCAATGCCAAGAGCAACTGCACCGACGCGGAGGTAGTCCAGCATGTTGTCTAAGTTGACGCCCCCCGTCGGCATGAGCGGAATGAACGGCAGCGGCTCGCGCACGGCTTTGATGTAAGCCGGTCCGCCCAATGGTCCAGCGGGAAAGACCTTAACGATGTCGCTGCCGAGTTCGTAGGCATGGACGATTTCCGTCGGCGTCATCGCGCCCGCGCAGGCGAACACATCGCGCTCGCGGCACAGAGCGAGAACCTCCGCTGAAGTATTCGGTCCGACGATGAACTGCGCCCCCGCGTCCAATGCGTCTTTCGCCATCTCAACGTTGACAATCGAACCCGCCCCGATGAGCGCATCGTCCAACTTGCGCTGTGTTGCCCGCAACGCCTCGGCTGCGCCAGCGACCGTCCACGTGATCTCAATCAGTCGGATGCCGCCGGCGTAACACGCCTGTGCCGCTTGCTCCGCCTGCAAAGCCGTCGCCGTGCGAATGATGGCAAACAACTTGTGCTGACGGACGCATTGCAGTGCCTCTTGTTTTGTCATCTTTCGGGATAGGCTCTTAGAGTGTGTAGGAAACCCTCTCCCCGAAGGGGAGGGGAGTCTAAAAACGCCGTTCCCCTTCCCTTCGGGGAGGGGGTTTCCTATACACTCTTACTGCCCTTCAAGGATTTCCGCCTTCAGTTGCCCCACGATCGAAGCCGTCGCAAAGAACGATTCCGTGTCGCCGTGACCGAACTTGACGTGCGTGGCATCCACGAGCGTGAACGGCAGCGTGGCGTCCACCGCCACCCATTTGCCCAGCCAACTCTCCGCCCACGCATGGTAGTAGAACCCATCGCCCGCATACATCACGCCTACACAGAGCCGCGTCGGGATGCCTGCTGCCCGCGCCAGGGCGGTGTAAAGAATCGCGTAATCGCGGCACACGCCGTCTTTGTTCTTCAACACCTCCACCGCCGAACGTGGGATACCGATGTTGCCGCGCGGCTTCATTTTGGCGAACACCCAATCACGGATTTTCTGCGCCGCCCGCGCGGCATTCTTCTCACCGTTAAGAATGGTGTTCACAGTCGCCTTGATGTTCTCATCCTGCGTCGGAATCAGCGCGGACGGTTTAAGGAACACGGCGACCTCCGCAGGCGGCTTAAGCGGCAGCGTCAAATTCTCGTCGCCGAACGCCTCGTCCGCCGTAATGGTGTAGGTCGCCTGCCAACCGTTGCTGTCCTGTTCGACCGTCGCCCGCTGTCGCTCGTCGCTGAGGATGAGATCCTTGCTCTCAATCCCGCTGAACCGCACGACCAGCCGCTTCACCTTGCGCGGATCCTTGAAGGGAGCAGGGGCTTTCACGGACAATGCGCGGATGAGGTCACGCTGCGGGTCGTAAACTTGCGACGGTTCGCTCATCGCCTTCTCGCGGGGTTCCTTGAGCATCGTCACAAACGCCATCTGCATCTTGAGCGGCTCGCCCGCGTCGTTGACCCACAGCATCATGCTGACGCCGCCCCCCAACGCAGCGGCGGGATGCGCTGCGGCTGGCGCGGCAAAGCGCAGGGTGGTTTTGATGGCTGTCGTATTGACCCGCTGGCCCTCAAACTCAATCTCCTCACGGCGCAGCACTTCGGTCTCCACCGTGTCGAGCGAGAGCGTCGTGTGATTGAACGTTTTGAACGTGCGCTTGTGACCAATCGGCAGCGGTTGACCGGGCAGCGGCACATCCGCGTCCACGCGCAGGTCATCGGTGGGTTTGAGCGGAATCGTCTTCTCCGTCGTTTTCACCCCGTCGAACATGCGGGCATAAATGGCTTTCGGCGCGAACCGCGCCACCACCCGCATCGGGCGCTCGCCCGACTTCCAGTTCGTCTCCAGATACGTCGGACGCCACTCCTTGTCCACCCACTGCGTTGAGGACTCCATAACGTCCGTCACCTCGCCCATCAGCGCCATCTTCATCCGCGCCTCCGACTTGATGCGGAACGTCGCCCCGTTGCCGAACTTGCCCTGCTCGACAATGACGTGGATGTAGCCGATTTTATTCCCCAGCGCATACACGCCCATCCACATCTCCTGCGGAAACTCCGCCGCCTTCGAGACGCGCACCGCGACGACGGACAGAGCGACCGCCCAAAAGAAGGTGGATTTTCCGACTTGTCGCATGAACTCTCTCATCGTGCGTCTCCGTGTGAGTTGATGGTTAACGGTCTGCCGTCCCGAAGTCGGGGGGGGGCAGCGAGGCAAAAGACGAGGGGGGGTGTCAGGAGGGGACCCCCCACACCCCCACCACAAGAACCCACC
>JANWYM010000285.1:0-3272 GCA_025055355.1 Abditibacteriales bacterium | reverse complement strand
TATTCACCCCCCCCTTGGTGCTTCTCTTTTTTTTTTTTTTTTTACCGGTCGCCCCCCCTCACGGGGGGCTACTCCGCCCCCTAACCTCGGGGCCCCTTTACCCCCCCCCCCCCCGACTCCAGGACCAGTCCATCAGCCCTCGATTTTAATCGGGGGGTTGTCTCTCCACCGTCATCTTTTGACCATTTTGTAGACGTAGAACGCCCGCCCGCGTTTATTCTCATCGAAAGGCACTCGGCGTAGGAGCTTCAGATACCGACGGTTCGCCCACAACGCTTCTGCGGCGATCGGCTCTACTACATCATACCAGTTTTCACTGTGCATTGTCAGGTGCGGTCGCGTGCGCGTGTGGTCGCGGAGGAAGTAGTCCACAACGTAGTCCACTCTCTTCTCGCGCAGATAATCGCCCAGCCGACGGCTCTTCAGCGCGTCCAACAGTTCGTCGTTATTGACCAACCCGTCCAGATTGATGACGCGGCGCTCGCTGAAGTAACCGAAAACGCCTGCGTTCCACGCGGCGATGATGGCGTCTGGTTCGGTGTGCTGCTTGAGCCAGAGGGCGAGTCGGTAGCGCTTGACCTTCCACTGGACCGAACGCACCAGCGGCGCGCCGCGCCATAGGGGGTGGTGACTCACTGCCCTCTGCAAAGTGAACAGCGAGATAACAGCGACGACGCCCCACGACCATCGTGGCGAGAGCCAGCGTTCCAGCAGGGAGCCGATGCACGCTGCGCCCATCAGCCAAAGGCAAAACGTGATAGGCAGCATATAGTAACTATACATGTGATGGAAGCAGAGCGTATAGTAGGTGTAAATGAAGGCAGCGAACGCCGGATAGGGGTCGAGACACTTCAACTTTTCGCGCAGGTGTTTGTCGTGACTGCGATTTCTCCGCCAGAGAAAGACCGTCATCAAAAGGGCCAGCGCAGTAAGAGCGATGATAGGCTCTTTGCCCCTTCCCCATGCAGACAGCACAGTGTCCCTCAGCAGCATTTTGGGTCGCGTCACGAACATCGTGTGCGTCGCGGCGCGAAGATATTCCAGCGAGATTAGGCTATCAAACTGGCTGAGGTAGCCTACTTGCTGATACCACAACTTCACCCGTCCGCTGATCGGTGTGAAGTGACCGAAGGTCAGTTTGTTCCACAGTAGCACCGGCAACACGATCAGCGCGAACGGCACGCCGATACGCACGACCGCTTGCAGCCTGTCACGCAGCGGTCGCTGCCGTTGACAGAGCAGCCATACCCCCATCAGTCCCGCCAAAAACAGAGAGTCCCACCGAGCGAGCGCAGTGAAACCGAGCAGCACACCCAACTTGACCCACGCTGACGGCGGTGGAGCTGGGCAGCAGCGCGTGACACAAAAGCAAAACGTTGCTGCCAACATCGCGCCATAGAGAACGGTCTCCATCCCCGACAGGTCGGTGTGCTGCATCGAAGGATGCAGCGCCCATACTACGGCGACGAGGAACGCCGTCCTCTGCCCTGCCAATGCTTTGACCGACAAAAACAGCAGCGCCACTGTCACCGCCGAAATCAGTGTGGCGAGGGCGAGAATCAGTCGCAGCGCGGTGGGCGGGTCGGCGGTGAGCCAGTGGACGGGCGTCTGGACGATAGCCCAGAGCGGATGGTAGCCGTTGGTCAAGTTAAGACCATCAAACGTGCTGCCCTGCCCACGCGCGAGGTGGCGCGTGATGGTGAAATAGTAAAACGCATCATCGGGCATGCGGCTGACGAGATACTCCGTGCTCAACCACAGGTAGGGCAACCGCACCGCTATCGCGGCAAGAACAGCCACAGCGATGAGCCAGCGATGACTACGATGACTCAGAAACTTGGTCATACCTCCACCTCAAAGGGAGGGTCACGCAGCACCAGGTCACGACCAACGAGTTCAAGCGTGACGAAATGAGCGTCACTCTCTTCCCCCTCCCTCTACCTCTCCCACGAGGGGAGGGGAGTCACAGGAGCGGCTCGCGACGGCTTTTTGCTTTCAACATCAGGCTCAAACTTCCCTCCCCTCATGGGGACGAGGGAGAGGGAAGATGGTATCAATCACCACGCAATCCTTGAATTTGACGGAACGGGCAATTTTCCTTGCATCTAAACTCATGACGACTTTCAAGGCAACCTCTCAGGGGCGCCAGCCTGCTTTGAACTGTTTCAGGCAGCGAGATTTGCATCTTTGCCTCTCACCGTGTTATACTTGCCTGTCAGGAGGGAGGTATTGATGCAACCCCAGGATTATAGTCGTCGGGTCGAGGAAATTGGCGGGCAGCCGGTTGCGATTACAAGTTACAAGTTAGAGAATGAATATTACGCCAAAGCGGAGATTGCCCTGATGGGCGCGGGGGCGCGCATCGCGGAGGCGACGGCGCCGACCCGCGAGGATGCGGAAGCCAAGTTATTGAGGCGGGTGAGAACCGCGCTGAAACTGTCATGAGCCAACGATTGTCCGCCGCCCAGCAACGTCGTCTGATCCATGCGGCGCGCCAGGCGCAGCGCAACGCTTACGCGCCCTACTCCCACTTCCCCGTCGGCGCGGCGCTGCTGACGAAGAACGGAACGATCTACACAGGCTGCAACGTGGAGAACGCTGCCTATCCGTCCGGCATCTGCGCCGAACGCACGGCGATTTTCAAAGCCGTGTCCGAAGGCGAGCGCGAGTTTGTCGCAATAGCCGTCATCGCCCCGACGGCGCAACCCGTCTCGCCCTGCGGCGCGTGCCGTCAGGTGATGGCGGAGTTCTCGGAGGCTGACAACCCGCTCATCGTTGTCTCCTGTTCGGCGGACGGGCAGATGCACGTCGAAACGCTCAGCGACTTGCTGCCGCGTTCGTTCACAAAAACGACCTTTCCCGCCAAGATGCAAAGACGCAAAGGCTATCCTCAACCTACTCCAAGGAGCCGTTGACATTGCTTTGCGCCCTTCGCATCTTTGTGGGGAATAGACTGTGGATGAGATATCGCCATCATCACCTCTTTCTCCTCCCCGCTGTCCTCTGGGTCTGTCTGTTCACGCTCTTTCCTTTCTTCTACACCCTGGCGTTGAGTTGCGTCCACAAGGGCGCGTGGGGCGGGATGGTCAACTATCGCCGTCTGTTCGGCACAGATTGGGCGACGAACGCGCACGCTTTGACGGTGACGTTCATCTTCGTCGCCGCGACGGTGCTGACGGAATTGACCCTGGGGCTGGCGCTCGCGCTGTTCGTGAGTCGCAGGTTTCGCGGGCGTGGCGCGCTGCGGGGGCTGCTGATGGTGCCGTTCTTTG
>JANWYM010000284.1 GCA_025055355.1 Abditibacteriales bacterium | reverse complement strand
GATTATGACAAAGGCATGGCAACTGCCGTCCTGCTGAACGGTTTGCGCGAACTCGCGGCGGCGCACGGCAAGCCGTTTGTCGGCGGTCCGAAGCCACGCAACATGCGCCTGTTCCAGGGTGCGACGCTCCTCTCGCTCAACAAGCGCGAGGCGATGGACGTGATGCGCGCCGATTTGAACGTCGTAGGACAGCACCTGCTGAACGACTTAAACCTGGCGGCTTTGGTCATCACGCGCGGCGATGAAGGGGCGTCGCTGTTCCAGCGCACGCGCGCGCCAATTCATCTGCCTGTGTTCCCCGTCGAGGTCTATGATGTCGCGGGCGCAGGCGATACCTTTCTTTCTGCCGTGACTTTGGCGCTGGCAGCGGGCTGCGATTTTGAGGACGCGGGCAGGTTGGGCAACCTCGCGGCAGCAGCCGCCGTGCGACACATCGGCGTGGTCGCGGTGACGCCGGAGGATGTGTTGCGTTTGTGGAATGGGGCGTGAAGCGTGAAAGTCAAAACGCGGGAAGAAATCCGAACGATCGCCGCTGCCCTGCGGCAGCAGGGCAAGCGGATTGTTTTCACCAACGGCTGCTTTGACTTGCTGCACGTGGGGCATGTGCGCTATTTGCGAGCCGCCAAGGCGCAAGGGGACGTGCTGATCGTCGGCTTGAACAGCGACGCGTCGGTGCGTGGCTTGAAAGGTCCACAGCGTCCGCTGATTCCCCAGGAGCAGCGGGCAGAGGTGCTGGCAGGTTTGGAGGCGGTGGACTACGTTGTGATCTTTGACGAAAGCACACCTCACGAAACGATCAAAGCCGTCGTCCCGCACGTCCACGTCAAAGGCGGCGACTACACCGAGGACCAACTTCCTGAAGCCCCGCTCGTCCGCGCCTTGGGCGGCAGGGTCGTCATCGTGCCGGTGGTCGAGGGGTGGTCAACGACGGCAATCGCCCAGCGCATCCAAGGGCTAAGAGGTGAGGGTTTAGGGCAAGGGCAACCCTCAATTCTTAACCCTCAACCGATCGTCGTGGGCGTGATTCCTGCCCGCTACGCCTCCTCGCGTTTTCCCGGCAAAGCCCTCGCCGACATCGCGGGCAAGCCGATGATTCAGTGGGTCTATGAGCGGGCGAGCCAAGCGGAATGTTTGCAGCGGTTGTTGGTGGCGACGGATGATGAGCGCATCGCGGAAGCCGTCCGACGTTTCGGCGGGGAAGTGGTGATGACCTCTCCTGAGCATCCGTCAGGCACCGACCGCCTCGCGGAAGCCGTGCGCGATATGCCGTGCGACATCGTGGTCAACGTGCAGGGCGATGAGCCGCTCATTGACCCGCGCGCCATTGAGCAAGCCGTGCAACCGCTGCTGAATGACGCCGCCCTCCAGATGAGCACGCTCGCTACGCCGATTACGGCGGAGGAGGTTTGGCACGACCCGAACGTGGTGAAAGTCGTGACCGACGTGAACGGTTTTGCCCTCTACTTCTCGCGTGCTTCGATTCCCTATCACCGCAGCGGTATGCCGCCTTTGAACGCGCTGCATCACGTGGGGCTTTATGTCTATCGCAAAGACTTCTTGCTGCGTTTCGCCGCGCTGGCTCCGACCCCCCTGGAAGAACTGGAGCGGCTGGAGCAGTTGAGGGTGCTGGAGAGCGGCGGGAAAATTAAAGTGGTCGTGACCGACTACACGGCGATTGGCGTGGATACGCTGGAGGACTTGGAGAAGGTGAGGGTGCGACTGGGTGTGCCAAAGTCAGCGCCATCGTGAGTGTCATTGCGAGCGGAGCGAAGCCATCCCCCGCTGAGATTGCTTCGCTCCGCTCCTAATGACACCGAAACGCCGGCGCGGGCGTCCATGCGCCCCACGATGCCCTGCTGAGATTGCTTCGCTTCGCTCGCAATGACATTCATGACACACCCTGCAAGTTTTGGTTCGCTGATGTGTTTATATCATAGAGCCATCGGGAAAAGACAGAACCAAGTGCGTCCGCTGGCGTCAAACGGACTGAGTGAAGGTGTGACCATGAGACATCTCAGCGAACGACATCGGAGCATTCTTCTATTTGGCGCTCCGCTTTGTGCGGTGGTGATGCTGGCGTTTTACGTTTTGCAGACGGCGCGAGGTGCAACGTCGCGTTCCAAGAGGCTGGTGGGGACGCCTGCTTCTACGATGAAGATGGCAACCCATCCGTCTGCCCTTACCCCTCAGCTCGCCGCCGAGGACTTACAAATCATCTCCCGGCGTAACATCTTCCGACCGCTGATTGCGCCGAAGAAGGTCCGCCCGTCGGTGCAGCGTGTGATACAGCGCTACATCCCGCCGACAAATGTCAAGCCGTTGCCCCCCTTGATACCACCTATGCCCGTCCAGCGCGCGCCGCAAGTGAAAGCGCCTGCGCCATCTCAACCTCCCGCATCGCCGATCAACGGCGTCGCCGTCGTGGGAACGGTCAACGTCAACGGCGTGATGCACGGCGTCATCGAAGACATCACCCGCCACGAGACGCGCTTCATCCGCGTGGGTGAGGAGGCGTTCGGATTTCGCCTCAAGCAGATTGACGACGAACGTGCTGTGCTGGAGCGCGACGGCAAAACCTTTACCCTCAATTTGGGCGCGAACAAGGAGGACAAGCCGGTGCGTCCTCCCGTCAAAGCGCAACCTGTTCCTACAGAGAGACTTGAGTCGCCGAATCATACTCCGAGCGTTGATGAACTCGATACTCGCGGCGATAAAACCCAAACCCAAGGAGGAACTGCTCATGTCCAGCCCCAATAAGTTGTCAGTCCGAGACAGTGTCTTTGTGGTCATCATGTTCATGGCATTAGTTGGCGCGTGCTGGTATGTTGTCTATCCCAGAGGGACGAGAATAGGGCGGTCCAACGATAATGGTCTTCCGGCGATGAAATCCGCGCCCATGGCTCCCCCTATGCCTGCCGCCGCGCCCAGCAAAACTGCCCCGAAGACTGAAGCGCCTAAAGCAGAGACGCCCAGCGAACCCTATGAACTGATTCGGCGGGCAGATTTCATCCGCACACCCCGCGTCACATCTGCCAGGAACGATAACGCTCAGGGCTCTGAACCCGCGCCCGAAACGCGCAGCGAATCGCCAACGCGGTCGTCGCCCTCTTTCCCCACAGGGGGAGGAGGATTCCCCAGTCCGGGCGGTGGGACACCCGGCGCAGGAGGGTTTAGCGGTATGGGTAGCGGGACACCCGGCGCAGGTGGATTTGGCGGCATGGGCGGCGGGACACCCGGCGCGGGCGGATTTGGCGGCATGGGCGGCGGATTTAGCGGAAGAGGTTCATTTGGCGGGGGATTCGGCGACAGATCTCGCGGCCGCGGCAGCGGCAACGACCCGGCGCGCAGTTACGCGTTCACCGGCACGGTGGTCATCAATGGCGTGAAATATGCGCTGATTGAAGATTTAGTGAACCGCGATTCGCGCCTGGTCAAGCGAGGCGACTCCGCCTTTGGCATGCAAGTCACTGAAGTCGCCGACACCGGGGTGGGATTGTCGCGAGACGGCAGCATGATACGCCTCGCTTTGGGGGAGAACAAGCAGACGAACACGCGCGGCGGACCTGGCGTGCCGTCTCCTTCGCAACCCGGTCCATTCGGCACCCCGCCCGCCTTCACACCCGGTCAGCCCGGGGCACCTATGTTGCCCGGCTCTCCCGTGCCGCCGGGCGGGCTGAACCCTGGGGACGTGGCGCCCGCGCCCTCTGGAGCAACGCTGAATGAATCCTCCGCGATGGAACTCGTTCGCCGCTGGCGCGAAAACCGCGATGGTCCGCCGCCGTGGGTGACCGGCAACTACTCCGACGAAGACCGTCGCTTACTGCGCGAGGCGTTTGAAAGAATCCGGGCGTCCGAGGGCAGATGAAAGTGATCAACCAAATATCCCTGATTCCGCGGGGAAGTCCGCGAATGTGGACGGGTGTTGAAGCCTGGTGACTTCGGTTACCCGCGCCGATGGGTTTTGCTCTAAGAGCCTAACCGAGAGGGCGATGCTTGTGGGGAACCCCATTCCTTACGTGGAGGCGGCTCGGCGGGAGCCTCGCCTGCCCGGTCTTTGGAGAGTAGCACCTCGGATATGACGCATCACGTTTCACGTAATCTCCTCAAACCGAAACACTGTGTCCCCTACCTCAATGCGGTCGCCGTGTCGCAATACGAGCGGTTCGTAGATTCTTTGCCCGTTGACGAACGTGCCGTTGCTGCTGCCGAGGTCCTCAATGTAGAAGAGGCCATCCTGCGCGGTCAGGCGCGCGTGCTCGCCCGAGGCGTAGTTGTCCTGCACCTGTAACTCGTTAGCGGGATTGCGCCCGATGGTCACCACCGGCGAGGACAGCACAAACCGCTCGCCCCGCGCTGGGTTCTCGCCCTGCAGCACGACGAGTTGCGCCTTGCCTGTCCCCCGCCCCGCGCGCGGCACCGCGACACCTGCCTGCCGCTTCAGGTCTGCCACGATGACGCGCACAACCTTAATGAGAAACAGGTAAAGGAGCCCCAGGAGAACGATTTGTCCGATGAGGAGTATGAGGTTCACGCGACTGAGGCAACAGCAGGAAACCTCAGGAAACTTTCCTGCCGTCCCCTCCCCTTCCTACACCACGCGCACCACTTTATACGTCAACAATAACGTTCCCAGCCGAATCACATCGCCTGAGCGCAGGACGCAGCGCGTCACTGGTTGACCGTTCACGAAGGTCCCGTTCGTGCTGCCGAGGTCGTAGAGGACGGCTTGCCCGTCCTCCCAGAGAATTCGGGCGTGCGAGCGGGAGATGGTTTTGCTGTCGAGGTGAACGTGACACGCTGGGTCGCGCCCGATAGTCGTTTCAGGGGTGGACAGTTCAAACGTCGGGCCGCTGGGGACAACCGTCAGGGTGGCGCGCACCGTGCCGGGCGGTTCGGACGCGACGGGCGACTCCTCGCCTTTGGTCAAAGCGGTCGTCACCCGCACCGTGCCTGCCTTAACCTTTTCGTCCTTTTCCACCAGAACCTCCACCGCCGCGCTCAGGCGGAAACCGCGCTCCCTTGCCCAGTCGGTCAGGAAATGTTGAAGTTCAGGAATGATGACGGGCAGCACCGGCTCCAGGCTGGCAAAGTCGTCAGGGTGCAGGAAGACCTTGAACTGATTGGGCACGAACACCGAGCCGGGGCTGATGACCTTGCCCTGCTCCATCTCGCGCTGCAGGCGATGCCCCAACTCCGACGGCTGAATGCGCCCCCGAAACGTCCGCCCAAAAAAGCCTTCCAGGAGGTTCTCGATTTTCTGCTCGAAGCGGCTGAGAAGTTCCATTTTAACCTTTTCGACAACGTGTGGTTCTCTTTCTCTTATTGAACCCCAAGTCGTCCAGCGATTGCGCGCTCAGGATAGCTTTCAGCAGCCTATCCAGTTCGGCTTCCGTCTCCATGTAAACTGTCAGCATCTCTCTCACCTCCTGAGGAGCAGGCACAAGTCGCTCAAACAATGCCTGCTCGCTCGCGTCGAGACGCAAAGATGTCGGCGCTACAAATCAATCGGATACCGCCCTGCCTCCCGCGCAAAGCGGAAAGCGTGAACGAGGTTTTCCGGCGGGATGTCAATCTGCACGTGATTGGACGGCGCGAAGATGAAGCCACCGCCGGGGGCAAGCGCTTTGAGAACGCGCTTGATTTCCTCCTCCGTTCCCTCGCGGGACTTGCGCAGTTTGCCCTTGAGGTCGAGTCCTCCCACGATGGTCAAGCGGTCGCCGAACGTTCGCTTGACATAATTCATGTCAAGGTTGGGCACGCACTCCAACGGGTGATGAACGTCCGCGCCAATTTCCAAAAAGTGCGGGAGGAACGGCGTCGTGT
>JANWYM010000283.1 GCA_025055355.1 Abditibacteriales bacterium | reverse complement strand
AACGTCCGACCCGCGCTTGAACCGCGCCTGCACGCCTAACGCCTCATCAATGATGCACTCCACAAAATCGGAGCAGTCGTTCTGGTGCAGCACGAACTTGCCCATCGGTCGGCTTTTGTAAAACTCCATCGCCACCTTGCCAATCGCCCAGTTCAGAGGCTTTTCGTTGGGATGTTCTCGGAGGAACTTCTCTCGCGCCCCCGATTCGTCGTAGCCCGTCCAAGCCGACACGAAATAACGCTGCCCCGGCGGCGACCAACGCGGCGGTGCGAGGGCATGCAATAGTCCGATTTCGACGATAGCGACAACGAAGCACGTGCGGAACAAGTTGCGTCGGGTCATACGATTTTCACCTGCGCTCAGATGGTCGTCTGTTTCTGTTACACTGTCAACGCCCCTGGGGTTTCCGAATTTGACGGACGGCATACCGACAGTGTATAATCCTGAGTGAGTGAATTCCTGTCCAGCAGGAGGAGAAGGTTATGGCAACACAAGTTGCGCGCTCTGTGGACACAACGGAACTGGTTTATTACCCAGAAGGGGACGGAAAGCCGATGGCGGAGAGCGACATTCACATTGATCAGATTATCGCCGTGCGCACTGCCTTGCAGCACTTCTTCCGCGACCGACCTGACGTCTACGTCTCAGGCAACATTTTTCTCTACTACAGCGAAGGCGAACCGACGGCGGTCGTATCGCCCGACCTGCTCGTGGTCAAAGGCGTTCCCAAAAAACAGCGGCGTTCCTATAAGATGTGGGAGGAAGGCAAAGGACCTGACGTCATCATCGAAGTGACCTCCAAAAGCACGCGGTCAGAGGACAACTTCTCCAAATATAACCTCTATGAGCGCGTGCTGCGCGTGCCGGAGTATTTTCAGTTCGACCCTACAGGCGACTACCTCTCGCCGCGACTGCGCGGCTACCGCTTGACGCGCGGGAAGTATCAGCGCATCAAGGAAACGACAGGACGCCTGCATAGCGTGGAGTTGGGATTGGACTTGGTGGACGAGGACGGACAGTTACGCCTCTATAACCCACTCACGGGCGAACGGCTGATGACGCCGGAGGAACTGGACGAAGCCCATCGCCACGCCGAAGCCGAAGTCGCTCGCCTGCGCGCTGAACTGGAGAATCTGCGGAAGAAAGGGGCATGAACCCCTGAACTCATGAACCCACGAACTTGCCCGCGAGTTTCTCCGCCGCCTCTTCTCCCGACCGCACGCAGTCGGGGATGCCCACGCCGCCGTAAGCGTTGCCCGCGAGGAACAGCCCGCGATGGTTCTCCACTTGCGCCCTGATGTGAGCGACGCGCTGCAGATGACCGACAGCGTATTGCGGCATAGATTGGGGATGGCGACTGAGACATGAGAACAACGGCGGTGCGGTGATGCCCAGCAAATCGCGCATTTCATGGCGCACGGCGTCCAGTAAGGCGTCGTCGTCTAAGTGGTAAATCTCCGGCTGAATCCCTCCTCCCAAGAAACAGCGCAGCAGCGCGTAGCCGGCGGGGGCGCGCCCGGCGAACTTCACGCTGCTGAACGAGCAGGCGATGAGGCGGCGCTTCTCAATCGCCGGCACGACGAAGCCGAATCCGTCCAATGGATGCGGAACGTCGGAACGCCGATAAGCCAGGTTGACGACTACCGAGGAGGCATATTGAATGTCGGCAAGTTGCGAAGCGAGAACGGGGTCGAAAGTCCGCACCAGCGTCGCCGCGTGATGGGCGGGTGTCGTGATGATGACGCCGTCCGCCTTTAACGTCTCACCGTTTGCCACCGTCAGTCGCCAACCGCACTCATCGGGCAGCAGGCTTTCCACGCGATGGTTCAGCCGCACCACGCCTTCGGGCAGCCGCGCCGCCAGTGCATCAATCAGCGTCGCCATGCCGTCCTTGAACGACACGAACAAACTGTAACGCGCTCCACTCTCCCGTTGACCCGTTGCCCCATTGACGCGCTGCTGATGTCGCTCCCGCCACATCGCCCAAATGATACTGCGATGTTTCTCCTCCATCTCAAGGAAGCGCGGCATGGTCGTCCGCAGGCTGAGGCGCTGCGGGTCAGAGGTGTAGACGCCGCTGACGAGCGGCTGCGCGACGCGCTCCAACGCCTCCCGCCCCAGCCGACGCAACACGAACGACGCCAGGCTCTCATCCTCCTGCTTCGGTCCGCGCGGCAGAATCAAATCCATCGCCATGCGCACCTTGCCGCGCCACGAGAACAGCGGCGAGCGGACAAACGGCGCGAACTGCGTCGGCGCGAGCATGTAAAAGCCTTCGGGGACGGGGTGCAGTTTGCCGCGATGGACAACGAACGTGCGGCGATATGTTTCGTTTGTTTGAATCAGTTGGTCGGCGATGCCGATGCGCTGACACAGTTTCAACGCCCACGGCTTCTGCGAGAGGAAGGCGTCCGGTCCTTCCTCGATGAGGAAACCGTCCTGCCGGCGCGTCGCGATGCTGCCGCCCAGACGGTCACGCGCCTCCAGCAGCCGCACGTCCAGTGGCAGGCTCTTCTCCTGGCGCAACTCCATCAAGCGGTGCGCGGCTGCCAAGCCGGTGATGCCACCGCCGACTATGACAACTCTCATGGTCAATAGCCAATGGTGGATGGTTGATGGTTAATGGGGTTCGCCGCGTGCATTACGCAAAATTTGCAACCTGCCCCCGTTCAGGGACATCCGTAGGGGCGGCGCGTCCCTGCCAGCCCGATGCGATCGCCGCAATAGGGCTGGCACGGCGGGTGCCCTCTGGGCGCGCTCCTACAAGTTGCAAATGCTGCTTAATGCACACGGTTCGCCCACTGACCATTAACCATTAACCACTGACCATACGATCTCTGTCAACGCTTGAATGAACTTCGGGTCGTCGTGGACCGTCTTCGCTCGAACCATCTGGATGCCCAGTTGCTCAGCGACGCTGCGGGCTTCGATGTCGAGGTCGTAAAGCACCTCCACGTGGTCGCAGAGGAAGCCGATGGGAACGACGACGACATAACGTTCCCCTTGGGCGGCGAGGTCGCGGAGCGCGTCGCCGATGTCCGGCTCCAGCCACGGGTCGGTCGGTCGTCCGCTGCGGCTTTGGTAGGCAACCATCCAGCGCGGATGTTGTAACCGCTCTGCCACCAGCCGCGCAGAGGTCGCGACCTGCTCGGCGTATCGCTGATGGAACGGGTCGGCGTGCGGGACGCTGTGCGCGGTGAAAACGATCATGGCACGATCGCGATGCTCAGCGGGAATCTGCTCCATCGCCGCGCGCACGCGGTCGGCAGCGGCTTCGATGAACAGCGGATAGTCAAAGACCGGCGGCGCGTATGCTACGTTCAACGCCACGCCCGCCTCCGCGATGGCGTCCGCCACGTTCTTCTGATACAGTTCCCAACTCGCCTGACTCTGCTGCGGCGCCATGATGAGACCGATTGCCCTCTTCACGCCCGCCGCCGCCATGTCGCGCACCGTGTCCACCAGATACGGATGCCAGTTGCGCATTCCGACGAAAACGACGTTGGGACGTTGGAACGGTGGAACGTTGGAACGTTTCAAGGCTGTCTCCAGCGCCCGCGCCTGTTTGAACGTCCACTCGTTGAGCGGCGACCTGCCGCCGACGAGTTCGTAGTGATGCGCGACCTCCTCGATCCGCGCCGGCGGCACGGGGCGCCCCCGCGTCACGTTGGCTAAAAACGGGCGGATGTCCTCTGGCTTCTCCGGTCCGCCGAAGGCAATCATGAGAACGGCGTCAAAACTCATTCGTTCTTCTCCTCCACAAATACTCTGTCCTTCCCATCAAACGCCGGGGCGAAGATGGACAGCGCAATGCAATCGTCGCTCTCCGGGATGAAGGAGTGAACCGTTTTCTTGGGAATGAACATCACATCGCCAGCTTTGGCGGGTTTGACTTCATCGCCAAGGCGCATCTTGCCGCGGCCGCGAATGATGTAAGCGATTTCCTCGTGCGCTGCGTGATAGTGCGGCTTCATTGCCGTCTTGGGCGTGACGATGTTGACCGTCACGTGTTCGCCCTGCACGAACTGGCGGATGGGCAGGTTCGGATTCTCCAATTTGACCCGCTCAATAATGGACTGCACGCTCTCCAACTTTGGCGCGGGCGGTTCAGACTGCGCCCACAGGAAAACGGCAACTCCCACGACACCGACCACAACTCCAACGACGACACATTGACGCATGGCAAAATCCCCTCCTTTGAGTTTATTTGAACCATCAGACCCGCGCAAGGGGGCGGGGTTTCGCGGGGGACTTGCGTTGTTGCCGATTTCGTGTGATACTCAAAGTGCAACCTCATCATCGGGAGGTCAACCATGCCCAATACCGCGCCGCCGTCATCGGCAGGACGGGACAGGGCAATTACGGTCACGGGTTGGACGTGGTGTGGAAGGTGACAACATAGATGCACCTCCTTGTGATCGGCGCGACCGGCAGGATCGGCGTGAACTTAGTCAAAGCATGACAGGCAAAGGGACACACCATTCGCGGGTTCGTGTATCTCGGCGATGCAAGTCGGGCGCACAAGTTGGACGGCTGGTGGGTATGGCGACGTGCGCCGCGACACGCCGCTTCACTTCCACCTTTCGATTGAAAAAGCCCGCCGCCTTTTGGGCTACGCACCGAAGCACGATCTGGCCTCCGTGTTCACCACCGCGCAAGCCATCCGACGCGGCGAAAAGACGGACGTGGTGCCCTGTGGCGTAAGATGGGGAAGTGGGTAGAGTTCAAAAGCAAAAGTAGGGGCGGTGCGTCCCTGCCAGTCCCTCGATAGGCAGACGACGGGGCTGGCAGGGGCACACCCCCCCTACGAAGGTAATGCACATGACAGGTCATCGTGTCGTCTGGACGCAAAGGGGCGTCGCGGAAATCGAGACGTTTGCAGTGCCGTCGCCGCAGGAGGGACAACTGCTGCTGCGCACGCGGGTCACGCTCATCAGCCCCGGCACCGAGCGGGCGTTCTTTCTGGGCTTGCCAAACACCTCGCAGAAGTATCCGCAGCACGCCGGTTACAGCAACGTCGGCGAGGTCATGGCGGTAGGTGCAAAGGCGGAAGGTTTTCAAGTCGGCGACCGCGTGGCGTGCGCGGCGAGTCACTCGTCGCACGTCGTCGTCCGGGCGGCGAACTGCCTACCTGTGCCGGAGGATGCGCCCGATGAAGAAGCCGTGTTCTTCAACCTTGCGGCGATTGCCATGCAAGGGGTGCGCAAGGCGCGGGTGGAGTTGGGCGAATCGGTGGTGGTGGTTGGCTCTGGTTTAATAGGTTTGCTGGCGATGCAGTTGGCGAAACTCAACGGCGCGTTGCCTGTGATTGCGGTGGACAAGGACGAGGGGCGTTTGTCGTTTGCGCGGCAGGCGGGCGCGGACGCGACGGTCCTCGCTGACGACAATGTGTTGTCTGCCGTTCGCCACCTGGCGGAAGCGGACGGCGCGGCGGTCGTCATCGAAGCCACGGGACATCCTGAAGCGATTCCGCAGGCGTTCGCGCTGGCGGGCACGTTCGGTCGCGTCATCCTGCTGGGCAGCACGCGGGGCGAGACGGAGAGAGTCAACTTCTACCGTGACGTGCACAAAAAAGGGCTAACCATCATCGGCGCGCACGCCGCAATGCGTCCGCGCGTTGAATCGTCAGCGGGATGGTGGACGACCCAAGCCGACCAGCGCGTGGCGTTGAAGTTGCTGGCCTTGAAACGACTGACAGTTCAGCCGCTCATCACGCATCGTTTCCCGTGGCAGGACGCGCCGCACGCCTACGCGCTGCTCAAAGCATGGGATTTGCGCGCGCTGGGAATGGTGTTGAACTGGAGCAATAGCCCCGTCAGTTAGCGGCGCATGAGGATTGACAGGTGATGAGGT
>JANWYM010000282.1 GCA_025055355.1 Abditibacteriales bacterium | reverse complement strand
ACTCCCGCGCTACCTGCAGGGCCGTGCGGCGTGACCAGAACTGGTAGCCGTCCGCGTAGTTGTTCTGGTTGGCGTCCACGCAAATCATCACGTCATCGCCCACTGCCGCGCGCACGGCTTCCACCACTGCCACATCGTCCCACGGATTGGGGCGGTGCATCCGCAGTTTGACCGCTTTGAAGCCTTCGCTGACCAGTTCCTGAACCTGCCGCACATGCTGCTCCTTCGTCAGCAAGCGGCTGGTTGCCGCGTAGACCAGAATTCTGTCACGGCACGCGCCCAACGACTTGTGAACGGGGAGTTGCGCCGCCTTGCCGATAATATCCCACAGCGCGATTTCCAACCCCGCCGCGCCCTTGCCGTAGTTATCGGCACGCTGCCCGCTCATGTGCCGCAGCCAGAACGCCTCGACGCGAAACGGGTCGCAGCCCTCGACCAACGCAGGAGGCGCGCCCGTGTAAGGGCCGATACCGACGATGCCCTCGTCGGTGTGAACCTTGTAGAGCGCAAACTCGAACGCCGTCACCGGCTGCCCGCTCGGCTCGCGCCACGCCGCCCGCCACGGTTCGGGCAAGGGAATCGGCGCTGGGCTGGACACGATTTCAACCCGCGTGACCTTCATTTTTTCACCTCGTTCAGCCTTGATGTCGTCCTCTTAGCATGAGGCAAAGCGAAAGAACAGTCAAGACGGCGCAGCGGCTTGCTTTTTTCGCCGTTGGACATTATACTTGGACTCACACCATCCATGGGAGGCACCATGAGCAACGCCAAAGTGACGGTCACCGACTTGCGCCAGGTGGAAGCCCTGACCTTCGACTGGGGCGGGATCAAGTGGCTCTGCAACAAGCATCTCGCGCCGAACGCGGAACAAACGCTGGGCATCGTTTACGTCCTGCCCGGTCAGAAAAACCCGCTGCACTACCATCCCAACTGCGAAGAGATCCTGCTGGTGCTTGAGGGTGAGTGCGACCACAGCTTTGACGGCGAGTGGGTTCACCTGACGCCGGGCATGGCGATTACCGTCCCCGCCGGTGTGAAGCACAACCTCGTCAACAACGGCTGGGAACCCGTGCGCTGCGTGATTTCGTTTTCGTCGCCAGAGCGGCAAACGGTGCTTTTGGAGTGAACGAAGAGTCATTGCGAGCGAAAGCGAAGCCATCGCAGCCGTTAGGAGATTGCTTCGCTGCGCTCGCAATGACACAACTGTTAAAACTTACAGCTCGTAGGGGCGGTGCCTCCGTGCCCGCCCGATGTGATACCAAAGTGGGGCTGGCAGAGACGCGCCGCCCCTACAAATTCACAAATTCTGCCCAATGCACATACACAACCGAAAGCCCTCCATCTCTGAAAGCGAGGCAAGAACATGCCGCGAACAGCCATTTTTCTCTTGCTCTTGATCATCATCAGCACCGCCACCGCGCAGCCAACGCCCGTCGCGCTCGTTGGCGCGAAGATTCTGCCCGTAGCGGGCAAGCCCATAGAACGCGGCACTATCCTCATCGAAGGCGGTAAAATCAAAGCCGTCGGCGCGAACGTCGAAATCCCTGCGAACGCGCAGCGGATTGATTTGACGGGCAAGGTCGTCCTCCCCGGTCTGGTGGACGCGCACTCATCGCTGTTCCTGGCGGCGGACGACCTCAACGCCACGGGCGCCGCTGACCGTGATGTGACCGACGCGCTCGACCTCTTCGACAAAGACGCTGAAAAAGTGCTGGCGCGTGGGGTTACGACGCTTTACGTCTCGCCCGGCAATCGCGGCAACGTCAACGGCGTCGGCGCGGTCGTTCAACTGAACAACACCCCCCCTTACGGACGCGTGCTGAAACCCCGCGCCGCGCTCAAGTTGACGTTAGGCGTTTCCACCAACAACCGCTCCACCTCGCTGGAACGCCTCGCCAGTTACGAAGCCCTCCGCGCCGCCTTCCACAGCGCGCAGCAATACGCCAAATCGTTTGAGCGCTACGAACGCGACCTCGCCGCTTACGCAAGAAGACAGAAACAACCGCAGCCAACCGCAGCCAACCCACAGCCAACTGCTCCAGCATCCAGCCAACCCACGAAGCCGACCAAACCACGCCGTAACCCAGCGCAGGAGATTTTAGTTGCCGCTTTGAAGGGCGAAATCCCCGTCCGTATCGAAGCCCATCGCGTGGATGACATCCTCAACGCCCTGCGCCTCGCCGATGAGTTCAAGTTCAAGTTGATTCTGGAGCGAGCGACGGAGGGCGCACAAATTGCGAACGACATCGCCCGCCGCCACGTCCCTGTCGTGTGGGGTCCGACGCTGCCGATGGGCGCGCCGCGCTTGGAAACGCTGAACCATTCCCCCGACGGCGCGGCGCAGTTGGCAAAAGCCGGCGTGAAGGTCGCCCTCACGACGGACGGCGCAAGCGGGCTGTCCTCGCGCTTCCTGTTGGAAAACGCCGCTGCTGCTGTGGGGTTCGGGATGAGTGCCGATGAGGCTTTGCGCGCGGTCACGCTCTCGGCGGCTGAGGTTCTCGGCGTCGCTGATCGCGTGGGCAGTATCGAGGTCGGCAAAGACGCGAACCTCGTCGTGTTGAGCGCGTCGCCGTGGGACGCAACAGCACAGGTGGAGCAGGTGTGGGTGGAAGGGAGGCTGACTTATGAGAAGAAATAGAGGGCTAATGATTTGGGTTCTGGTTTTTGGGTTTTGGGTTCTGAGTGATGGACATTCCGCCCATGCCCAAACGTTAGCGGTCCGTGCTGAAACGGTTCTTACTGTCTCGAAGGGCACCCTCAAAAACGGCGTCGTGTTGGTGCGCGATGGAAAAATTGCGGCGGTGGGTGCGAACGTGAAAATTCCCAAAGGCGCGAAGGTCATTCAGGCAAAGGTCGTGATGCCCGGGCTGATTGACGCGCACAGTTATCTGGGCTGCTACAACGAAACCGACGAACCCATTGACGCCCTCACGCCCGAGTTGCGCGTGTGCGACGCGTTCGATCCGCAGCACCCGATGCTGCAAAGGGCGCGGCGGGCGGGCATCACGACCGCGTGCATCGCGCCGGGCAATGCGAACGTCATCGCGGGTCAGGTCAGCATCATCAAGTTAGGAGCGACGCCGCAAATTCTCTGGGGCAATGCAGGTGTGAAGTTTTCCATTTCCACCGACGCAACCAACCCGCAGCGCAACCCGACCTCGCGGGCGGGACTCGTCGAACTCGTGCGCACCGCGCTCAACGGCGCGAAGGACGGCAAAGCCGTCAGCAGCACCGCGCAGACCGATTTGATGCTGGGTTTCCCGACGGCGCTGGACGAGCGCTGTCGTGCCTTGCGCGCCGTCCTCAACGGGCAGCGTCGCGTCTGCGTCCACGCGCCGACGGCGGACGATGTTGAAAACGCGCTCGCGCTGATGGACGAGTTTAAACTCAAAGGCTGCCTGCTGCACGCGAACGAAGCCGCCGAAGTCTGTGACCTGCTCAAAGAGAGAAAAATCCCTGTCGTTCTCGGCCCGCTGCACTTCAGCGACAGCGAGAAGACGTTGAAAAACGCGGGTAAGTTGGCGAACGCCGGCGTCAAAGTCGCCTTCTGCACCGACGCGCCGTTCAGCGACCCCGCCTCGCTGCGCCTGTCGGCGCACCTTGCGGTGAAATACGGCATGACGCCTGACGCCGCGCTCCGCGCTCTCACGTTGAACGCCGCCGAGATCTTAGGCATCGCCCACCGCGTCGGGAGTATCGAGGTCGGCAAAGACGCGGATTTGCTGCTTCTCAGCGGCGAGCCGCTGAACTTGACAAGTCGGGTGGAGGCGGTGATCATTGATGGGAAAGTTTTTAGACAGGATTGACAGGATGGACAGGAGAACCTTGTGTATCCTGTCAAAGTCGCTCCCGATAAAGTCACCCGCGATCCCGTCGCGGGATTGAGCGTTAGCAGACTTTATGGCGCGGCGGGGCTTCTTGCCCTGACGCCTGATGTCATGGCGGGCAGAGCGAAGCAACTCCCTGCGGGGGAGACAGTTGCGGCGGAGGGGATGGCTTCGCTGCGCTCGCCATGACAGGCTTTTTTCGTCGCGGCAATGCCGAGAGGAACTCCCTTCCCCTTGGGGGAGGGGTTGGGGGAGGGGAAAGAGAACGAGGGCAACCGCCTAACTCCTGAGTGGATTGAGAAGGTTGTTAACTCTGCGAGGTGTTCATCATGCGACGTGGGATATTGGTCGTGGGGATTTGGTCATTGGTCATTGCCCCGTCTGCCTTCGCCGATACGCTTGCCATCCGCAACGCCAAAATTTACACCGTCAGCGGCGGCGTGATAGAAGGCGGGACAGTGCTGGTGGGCAACGGCAAAATCAAAGCCGTCGGGCAAAGTGTCGCTGTGCCGTCAGATGCGACGGTGATAGACGCGACAGGGAAAGTCGTCATGCCCGGCATCGTAGACGCCAACGCGCGCTTCGGCGTGCGCGGGATGAGCAACGAGCAGGCATCGGAAATCACGTCGTCGGTGCGCGCGTGCTGCTTCATTGACCCGCGCAGCCCCCATTTCAAGCGTGTCGTGCAAGCGGGGGTCACGACGGCGTGCATCACGCCGGGCACAGCGAACGTCGTGGGTGGGCTGTGCGCCGTCGTGAAAACGTCGGGCAGCACAGTCAAAGACATCACGCTCCGAGACGCCGTTGCCGTCCGCGCGGCGCTGGGCGCGGATGTTTATGCAGGTAACTCGAGCTTCCGCACGTTCGGCGGCGACGCGCTGGCGAACATCTACGCCCGTCGCCCCAACTCGCGCATGGCGACCGTATGGGAGTTGCGCCAGGCGCTCTTTCAAGCCCAGCAAGCGATGGTCAATGGTCAAAAGAACAATTCATCAACCATCAACCATCAGCCATTGACCATGATTCTAAAGGGCGACTTGCCGTTGCGCATCCACGCCCGCATCGAGAACGACATCCGCGTCGCGCTGACGATTGCGGAGGAGTTCAAACTGCCGCGCGTGATTTTGGACGAAGCCTCTGAGGCATACAAGGTCGCCGACGAAATCGCGGCGCGGCAGATTCCCGTCGTGCTGGGACCTTTTGCTGACCCCCAATACGTTTCACCCGAAGGCGCGGAACTGTGCCTGAACACGGCGGGCATTCTCGCGGACAAAGGCGTCAAAGTCGCCTTCGGCAGCAACGGCGGCGACGCGACGCAACTGCTCACGTGGGCGGCGTTCGCTGTGCGCAACGGCTTGAAACCGGACATCGCTCTGCGCGCCATCACGCTCACGGCGGCGGAAATCATCGGCGTCGCCGACCGCGTGGGCAGTATTGAAGTCGGCAAAGACGCGGACTTGCTGATCCTGAATGGGGAACCGCTGGACGTGACGACGCGGATTGAAAAGGTCATCGTGAACGGGAGGGTGGTGCATGGTGCGGAGTAAATTGGGAAATTGGGGAATTGGGAAATTGGGAAATCGGCGGCTGTCGCCACTGGTCACTGGTCACTGGTTACTGGTCACTGGTTACTGGTTACTGGCTACTGGTCACTGCGCCCTGCCGTCTTTCGCGCAGTCCGAGGTCCTTGCCATCCGCGCTCAGAAAGTCATCACCATTTCAGGCGCGGACATCACGAACGGCGTGGTGCTGGTGCGCGACGGCAAGATTGCTGCTGTCGGTCAAGACGTGTCGATCCCGCCGGGCGCGAGGGTGTTGGAGGCGAACGTCGTCATGCCGGGCATGGTGGAAGCGCATACGGCGCGGGGGATGGATGCGCCGAATGAGAACGTGCCTGTGGTGCCGTTCGTTTCAACGGCGGACGGGCTGGACCCGCTGCACTTCACATTCGAGGACGCACTGCGCGACGGCATCACGACGATTCACGTCATTCAAGGCAACAACACCGTCATCGGCGGCACGGGGGTCATCATGAAGCCG
>JANWYM010000281.1 GCA_025055355.1 Abditibacteriales bacterium | reverse complement strand
AGTCGCTGCCGCACAACGTCACATTTTTAGGCTACGTGGATGAACGCGCGGTGGCGACAGTATCGCTCATTTTGGACTCCCCTCTGGGGCTGCCGATGGAGGAAAACTATGCGGCGGAGATCAAGGCGCTGCGCGACGCCGGGCGCAAAATCGCGGAGGTCTCGGGGCTGGCGACGGTGCCCGAACGACGCCATCAAAGTATGTTCCTTTACGTCCTCAAAGTGATGATCGCCTACGCCATCTTCGCGGGCGTGGAGGATCTGTGCGTCATGATTAGCCCCGAACATGCGGGCTTTTTCGAGGAGGTGCTCCTGTTCGAGCGATTGGCGGACGAGCGCGTCATCAACGCGCGGACCAATGACACGGTCGTTGCCTACCGTTTGAACATTGAACCGGAGCATTTTCACGCCTGTTGGCAACAAGCCTACAACATGGCAGAGTTCGACACCAACCTTTATGTCTTCTTCTTCACGTGGGATTATGACGGCTTTCACCAGCGCAGCAGCCCTGCCCGGCGGATTATCATGACCCCGCAAATGCTCCACTACTTCTTCGTGGAAAAGACGGACGTTTTTAAGAACGCCACCCCCGAGCAGATGCGCTTCGTGCAGGCGTGCTATCCGTTCTACAACTTCCGCAAAATCATGGCAGGGGATTTCTCCCTGCCCGAGGTGGTGCGCACGCTCGTTTTGCCTGCGGCGCACGAGATAGAGGAGTGAGTCAATAACGCCCGCGGAGGGTTCTATGAAAATGCCTGTCACGGCGAGCGCAGTCATCGCCACCGCAGGAGATTGCTTCGTTGCGCTCGCCATGACATTTTCATGCGGCGGGGTGTCTCAGTTGAGACATGAGCAACTCCTCCGAAAATGGCTCCTTTGAGAATGTCCCCTGGATACCACTAACCCGGATGGAAAAGCAAAATCTTATCCGTGGTAGTGTTATCCGTGAGATGTTTTCATCCGTTGGGGTGCCGACCTGTCGGCATGGACGCTATCCGTGGGGGCTTCTGCGTTTACAGAGAGGCTCTTAAACGAGTCCACTGATCAGCGTCCCACCCGTCACGAGGCGAATCGGGCGACCGCTGGGCGTGCGGTATTCTTTTTCCGGGTCAATGCCGAGCAGGTGGTAGATGCTCGCCGCCATGTCTTCGACTTTGACGGGCTGTTCGATCGGCACCTCGCCGCGCTCATTAGTCTTGCCGATGACCTGCCCGCCGCGCACGCCGCCCCCCGCCATGACCACGGATTGCGCGTAGGGCCAGTGGTCGCGCCCGGCGTTGCGGTTGATGCGGGGCGTGCGTCCGAACTCGCCCATCCAGATCACCAACGTCGTTGCCAGCAAGCCGCGTTCATGCAGGTCCTTGAGCAGGGCGGACATCGCCATGTCCACCACCGGCAGTTGACGGGTCTTGAGGTTCTGGAAGTTCTGATTATGGGTGTCCCAGCCGCCGAACGAGACGGTGACAAAGCGCACGCCCGCCTCCACGAGCCGCCGCGCCAGCAGGCAGCCCTGTCCAAAGGGGGTGCGCCCGTAGGCGTCGCGCACCGCGTCCGCTTCGGCGTTCATGTTGAACGCCTTTTTCGCCTGCGGTGAGGTCACGAGGTCGTAAGCCTTCTGATAGAAGGTGTCCAGGGTCATCAGCGTGTCGCTTTCTGCCATCCGCTGCCATTCGTCCACCATCTTGAGCAGCGAGCGACGGCGGTGAAGACGCTCCTCGCTAAGGTTGGCGGGCAAACGCAAGTCGCGCACCCCGCCGTTGGGGTCGGCGGTAAACGGGTTATACATCGCGCTGAGGTAGCCCGCCCCGCCCGCCGGAGCGCGAATCATGTCGGGAATCGCCACGTAGGGTGGCATCGGTCCGCTGAATCCCGTCTCCTTCGCCACCACCGACCCGTAGGAGGGGAAGGTGAGCGCGGGGTTGTCGCGGTTGCCGGTGTTCATGTAGTTCGTCGCCCGTTGGTGGCTGCCCTCAGGCGATGTGATAGTGCGGATGATGCAGAACTTGTCCGCGTGCTGCGCGACGCGCGACAGATGTTCACAGATCTCAATCCCCGGCACGTTCGTTGTGATGGGCTTGAACTCCCCGCGAAACTCCTCGCCGGCTTCGGGGTGCAAGTCCCACGTGTCCAGGTGGCTGGGACCGCCCGCCATCCATAGTAAAATACATGCCTTCGCCTTGCCGAGGTCGGTCGCCCCGGCTGCCTTCATGCGGAACCAATCCGCCATCGTCAGCCCCAGCGTTGTCAACGCGCCGACTCTGATGAAGTCACGTCGGCTGAACCCCTCGCAGTCCTTATGATACCCGGTGGTGATGTCGAGCATGACGCTCCCCCCTATGCCCAGGGCGTAATGCGCACTGCGTAATGCGTATCGGGTAAAATCTGAGCCGACCCTATCCTCCGAGTATCACGCCTTACGCATTACGTATGACGCATTGTCAGTGATTGAACAGAAACCCCTTCGAGTCCATCAACGCCCAGAACCAATCCTCCAGTGCCTCGCGCTTAGAGAGTTTGGACTGGGCAAGGTCTTGCTTGATGGCTTGAATCTCCTCCGCGCGCGGGAAACGGCTCAACGTCGCCAGATACATCTCTTCGATGATCTGCTCATCGGTCAAGTTCCTGCGCAACAGGCGGGCGAGGCGTCCGTTGGGATGGGACAACTTCTGGTTCACGGTGCCGCTGATCATGTGCAGCGCCTGCGCGATATTGACCTCCTCGCTGCGTTCGCACTCGCACACCGTCACGCGCTTGGGGCGACCGAAGACATCCAGAAAGTAGGACGGCACGCGGCTGTCGGGCAACTCGATCGCGCGGGTGAGCCGTCCGAAGTTCGGCACATTGAAGTTTTCAGGCACGCCTGTCGCGTCGCTGATGGCATCTAAAAGTTGCTCTGCGCTGAGTCGGCGCGGGACGGCACGGGACAAATACTTTGTGTCCTGCTTGTTGGATGCGTTCGTCTGACAGCTCAACTGATATGTGCGGGAGTTGCAGATCGTCCGAATCAGATGCTTGAGGTCAAACCGGTGAGCGATGAAGTCTTTCGCCAGGGCGTCCAACAGTTCCTCGTTCGACGCGGGGTTCGTCGAGCGCAAATCGTCCACTGGTTCCACCAGCCCCCGTCCGAAGAAATACTTCCAGACTCGGTTGACGATGGCTTTGGCGAAGTAGGGGTTGTCGGGTAAGGACAGCCACCGCGCGAGCGCCACGCGCGGGTCCACGCCGCTGGGAATGGCTGGTCCATCTATCAGTTTTGGTGCGATGGGGCGTCCCGTGCGCGGGTTGACGTGCGTGCCGGTCTGCGCGTTGACGTAGGTGAAGCCTTGTTGGTTGTTGCCCGTTTGCCGCACGCGGGCGAAGATGGCGGCGAAGCCGTGAAAGTCGTCCTGCGTCCACGCCTCGAACGGGTGCTTGTGGCACTGCGCACATTCAATCCGCACCCCCAAGATCGTCTGCGCGGTGGCAATCGCCCGCACCGCGTTGTCGTTGTTCTGCGCTGCCGCGCGGTAGTAGTTGACGGGTCCGTTCTGGAAGGTATGACCCTCTGCCGTGATCATCTCCGCGCAGAACTGGTCCCACGGTTTGTTCTCCTGCACGCTTTGACGGATGAAGTCATAAAACGCTTTCACGCCCTGTGGCGCGAGCGTCTGGCTGTTGAGGCGCAGCAGGTCGCCCCAGCGATACGTCCACAGGTCAACGTATGCTTTGCGCTCC
This sequence comes from Abditibacteriales bacterium, assembly GCA_025055355.1. Classification (GTDB taxonomy): domain Bacteria; phylum Armatimonadota; class Abditibacteriia; order Abditibacteriales; family JANWYM01; genus JANWYM01. The sequence continues at coordinate 2,156 of JANWYM010000281.1, read as the reverse complement.
AACAGTTCATCAATCTTCTTCGCCCGCTTCTCAAAGACCTTCTCCTCTTCCTCCTGGGTAAGGGGGAGTGCCCTCTTTTCCCTCCCCTCGGTCCAGGGGGAGTCGGCGGAGGTGAGAAAAGCGCGGATTTCGTCAGGTTGAGGCAGCGTGCCTGTAATGTCCAGCGACACGCGCCGCAGAAACTCCTCATCGCTGGACAACTCTGAGGGCATGATGCCCAGCTTCGCCAGCTTGGCGAACACCAAGCGGTCAATGTAATTCCGCGCGGGCGGGAAATTCAGTCGCGGCAGCGGGAACTGCGTCGGCACAGTCATGCGCGCGATGACGGCAATGCCCTGAAACCGTGCTACGATGGGGGCTTCGCCCGGCGCGACGGCTGTCACCCGCCCTTGCGGGTTGACCACCGCCACCCCGTCGTCCAGCGAATCGTAACGCGCCAAGTGCGTCACGTCGCGCACGCTACCGTCCGAGAAGTGGGCGCGCACGAGGAGCTGTTGCTGCTGTTGCGGAGCGATGAAGAGACGCTGGGAGGGGATGATTTCCAATTCCGCCACGCGCGGTTCGTTGGCTGATACCGTCGGGCAACCCGCTGCCACCCAGCGGAGGAGCGTGTCGTATTCGACCGAGTTCTTTGCGAACCGCACGCCGCCGCCATGCGGCACCACCGCCAGCGGCTTAAGCAGTATCAGACTTTTCTCCGGCTGACTGCGGGCAATGCGCCGCCCCTCGCCGAACTTCACGATGGCGTCGTAATCGGGCAGGGGGTCATAACCGAACAGACTGAGTTTGAACCCGCCCTTGCCGTATTGGGCCCCATGACACGCGCCCATGTTGCAGCCGGCTTTGCTCAGAACAGGAACGACTTCGTTGACGAAACTGACGGAGGGGTTCATCTGCGCGTCTTTGACCGCGACCTGAATGGAACTCGTCTTGTTGCCCGGCACCCACGCCTTAATTGTCGCCACACCGTCGCCCGTCGGCGTCACGACACCCTCCGCGCTCACCTGCGCAATGTGCGGGTGCAGAGAGCGGAACTTCGCCACACGCGTCAAGTCACGCCAACTCCCATCGCTGAACTGTCCCGTTACAATCAACGCCTGCCGCGCCCGCGCCCCAACAAGCGTGACATCTTTGGGGTCAATCGTGATGCTCCGGGGGACGCTCTGCGGAACGGGGGAGGTAATCTGAGATGGAGGCACGCGCGGGCGTTCCCGCACACGCGCCGCCGCACGCGCGGAGGTCGCGCAGAGGACAACACTCAGAATCCCCAGGACGAAAAATCCTTGGCGACGCAGACGCATAGATTCTGTCCCCTCCTTACCGCCCGCTGAGAATCTGTCAACTCAACCGCTTTGACATCCCTGCCTTGCGGTGGTTGCGGTCTTGCTGAGGCGGCCAGTGCGGCTTCCCTGCGAATCGCCGCACGTGGGTTTCTTGAAAGGAGTTTAGAGCCTTCCCGAAAACCCCGGGGGGGACCTGCTATTGCAAAACCCGCCGGCGCGGGTAACCGAAGTCGCCAGACCTCGGGACCAGTCCAACCCGCGATTTCAATCGGAGGTCTTGAGGCACACCTTCCCCACGTGCGCGCCGCTCGCCATATACTCCATCGCCGCGCGCGCGTCGGCGAACGGAAACACGCGGTCAATGACGGGACGCATTTGGTGCAGGCTGATGGCGGCGTTCATCGCTTCAAACATCTCGCGCGAACCAACGTAGATGCCTTGCACGCGCAGGCTGTTCATCAGAATCGGAATCGGGTTGACCTCCCCCGCGCCCGACAGGACACCAATGAGGCTGACGGTTCCCCCGCGTCGCGCCGCCCGCAGCGACTTCGCCAGCGTGCCAGCCCCGCCCACTTCAACAACATGGTCAACACCTCTGCCGTTCGTCAGGGCGCGCACCTGCTCCTCCCAGTCGGGATGCGCTTGGTAGTTGATGCCCTCGTGCGCGCCGAGCGCGCGAGCGCGGGCGAGTTTTTCATCGCTGCTGGACGTGATGATGACCCTCGCGCCCGACATCAGCGCGAACTGCAGCGCGAAAATCGAGACGCCGCCCGTGCCAAGAACGAGAACCGTGTCGCCCGCTTTGACTTTGCCCTGTGTGACAAGCGCGTTCCACGCCGTCAACGCCGCGCAGGGCAACGTCGCGGCTTCTTC
>JANWYM010000280.1 GCA_025055355.1 Abditibacteriales bacterium | reverse complement strand
TCATCGGGGAGAGTTTCGTTGGATGCCCGGTCTTGACGAAACCGTTGACGGACTGCGGTAGCGTTGGCGCTGGTGAGTGAGAACTTTGAGAGCAGAACGATGAGCGCGTCACCGTCGGTATCGAACCGCACGATGATTATGGGCGATATCCCCCGCTGGGAATACGAGGTTTCCACGTCTATTGGCATGAATGGTAAGTCGGGCGTCTCGCCCGACGAATGGCTTCCTTGGTCGTGGGAACGTCACGCAGATGAGGGCTAAGGCGGATAGGTTAACGTTAGTCCTCATCCGCGTCATGGAAGTGAGGGAGAGAGATCCTAATGGAACCGAAGGAACTCACACGACGCGCATTCCTCCAGCAATCGGCAGCGGCGTTAGGCGTCGGATGGACGGCGAGGCGCGCCGCTGCTGCGCCGTGGGGGGCGAACGAGAAAGTTGTGTTGGGCTTCATCGGCACCGGCGGGCGCGGACAGCACCTGATGCGCGTGGCGATGCAAAACAAGGACGCCGAAATCGCCGCCGTGTGCGACGTGATGGACGACCGCTTGGCAGACGCGGTGAAGATAACGGGCGGTAAGGCAAAACCTTACAAGGATTTCCGCAAATTGCTGGAACAGAAAGACCTTGACGCGGTGTTCATCGTCACGCCCGACCACTGGCATTGCGTCCAGACGATTGCCGCGTGCGAAGCGGGCAAGGATGTTTACGTGGAAAAACCGCTCGGACAGAACATCGCCGAAGGTCGCGCGGCGGTCAACGCGGCGCAGAAGTTCAACCGCATTGTGCAGCACGGCACGCAGCAACTCAGCGGGCAGCACTACGCGGCGGCGAAGGAACTCATCCGCTCCGGCGCACTCGGCAAAATCACGCGGGTGCGCATCTGGAACTGCTGGAACGAGGTCCCGCACGGCGTCGGCCATCCGCCCGATGAACCCGCACCGCCCGGCATTGACTACGATATGTGGCTCGGTCCCGCGCCCCAGCGTCCGTTCAACCGCAACCGCTGTTTCGCGCCGGGCTACTGGTTCTTCTGGGACTACTCTGGCGGCTTCATGCTGTCGTGGGCGATTCATCACGTGGACACAGTGCATTGGATTTTAGGCGTCACCGCACCCAAGTCAGCGACATCGGTCGGCGGCAAATATGCCTTGCAGGACAACCGCGACACCCCCGATACGCAGGACGGTTTTCTGGACTACGGTGACTTCTACCTGCAAGCGTCCATCTACCACACGAGCGCGCGACCGATTGAAGGCGGCGACTACGGCATCGTGTTCTATGGCGTCAACGGGACGATGCTGCTGCATCGTGGCGGCTTTCAGGTGTTCCCCGAAGGCGACCGTATGAAACCGATGCAGCATGGTGGCTCCGCGCAAGACGAACCGCATGTGCGCAACTTCCTCGACTGCGTGAAATCGCGCCAGCAGCCCATCGCGCCGCTGGAGTGGGGGCACTGGTCCACCAACGCCATGCACCTCATCAACATTGCCTTCCGCAGCGGGCGCGTCGTGCGCTGGGACGCGAAAAAGGAACTGTGTCTTGGCGACGAAGACGCGAACAAACTCCTGTGCCGCACCTACCGCGCGCCGTGGGGTCAATACGTTCGACGTCACCTGTCGCCAGAACATCGGCGGTATTTCCACGAGACCACGTAGGGGCGGGCGTCCCTGCCAGCCCATGTTCTGCCTCATGTCTCAACTGGGGCACCACGCCGCAGGAAAATGTCATTGCGAGCGGAGCGAAGCAATCTCCTGCGGAGGAGACGACTGCGGCGGTGGGGACGGCTTCGCTGCGCTCCGAATGACGGGTATTTTCAAGGGAGGAAAGCCATGCGAACCATCGTATTGACCATTACAATGCTGCTTTTGACAATCAATTTAGGAGAGGGAGAAAACACCATGGCTGAAAACGGGAAGATCCGCGTGTTGGTCGTCACGGGTGGTCACGGGTTTGAGCGAGAGCCGTTCTTGGCTTTGTTCAAGAGCATCGAGGATATTACATTTCGGGAAGTGGAACACCCGAAGGCGCACGACCTGTTCAAACCCGACGCTGCCAAGCAGTATGATGTCCTCGTGCTTTACGATATGTGGGGGAACATCACCGACGAGGCGAAGGCGAACTTTGTGAGCCTGCTCAAGCAGGGTAAAGGCGTGGTCGCGCTGCACCACGCCCTCGCGGGCTACCCGGCGTGGGACGAATACGCCCGAATCATTGGCGGCAAGTTCCGCCTGCAAAAGAGCGTGGAAGGCGGCGTCGAGAAACCGGCGTCTACTTTCAAACATGGCGTCAGGTTCACCGTCAAAATCGCCGACCCCAACCATCCCGTCACCAAGGGGATGAAGGACTTTGAGATCGTGGATGAGACCTACGGCAACTTCGATGTTAGCCCGAATGTGAAACCTTTGTTGACCACCGATGAACCGACCAGCGGCAAAACGATTGGCTGGTGTCATACCTACGGCAAGTCGCGGGTGGTTTATATTCAGTTGGGACACGACCACACCGCCTACGAAAATCCCCACTACCGACGACTGGTCGCGCAGGCAATTCGGTATGCATCAGCGAAGTAGGGGCGGGCGTCCCTGCCAGCCCGAAGGTAGGGGCGGGCATCCCTGCCAACCCGAAGGTAGGGGCGGGCGTCCCTGCCAGCCCGATGGTAGGGGCGGGCGTCCCTGCCAGCCCGATGGGGAATAGCAGGGGCGGTGTGTTCCACAAATGGAGTGGTATCGAATGTCGCGCTATGTTGAGGAATCACCAGAACTGATTAAATTGTTGTCCCAATGGGACGCAAGCCGCATAACGGGGGAACGGTCACAAATCGGGCTGGCAGGGACGCCCGCCCCTACGACCCGTCGCAAACTACACCACTTGCCCCGCGAGTTTTATGCGGGAGAAGAACGAGTCTATTTCGTGACCCTCTGTGCGCGGCATCATCACCTACCGTTCGCTGATGCCAACTTCGCCCAAGAGGTGATCAACTCGCTGATGTTCTATCGCAATCGAGGTGATTATGCGCTCTACGCGTATTGTCTGATGCCTGATCATCTCCACTACTTGCTACAACTACTTGGCGCAGCGGCAGAGCCGCGCTCAGAAGTGGTGATTGATGGCAAACCCATCCCGCACGCTTTGGCAGCGGCAGTGGGGAGGTTCAAGAGTTACACCACTCATCAGGCATGGAAGCGCGGGCTACATGGAAAACTATGGCAGCGTGACTACTACGACCACATCCTGAGACACCCAAACGCGATGCAAGGCATCACGCAGTATATTCTGACTGACCCCATACGCTCTGGTATTTGCGAGAGGCTCGGCGAATATCCCTATGCGGGAACACCCGATGAGTGGTAGGGGCGGGCGTCCCTGCCAGCCCAAGCGTTTTGAAACAACGCGGTCTGGCTACCGAGCGACTGGTCGCGCAGGCGATTCGGTATGCATCAGCGAGGTAGGGGCGGGCATCTCTGCCAGCCCAAGCGTTTTGAAACAACGCGGTCTGGCTACCGAGCGACTGGTCGCGCAGGCGATTTGGTATGTGGTAGGGAGGGGGGGTGACTGATGAACACTAACGCAGCGTGGCTGCCAACCGGGGTGCGCTTCGGGTGGCGCCTCATTAACCGATTAGCCCTCGACATCGGGGCACGTCCCGAAGATGTTGAAAGGACACTGCGGGCATTAAAGGAGGCAGGGTGGGTGCGCTGGCGGCGGAGCGAGGACGTTGCCGTCGCTGGGAATGCCCCCCGGCGCGTCCCCACCGATTTAGCGCGGCGGCTGGTGTGTCGGCTGCTCGGCTGGGAGTTGACGGATCATCCGCGCATTGTCCGTGCTCCTGACATTCAGGGTGGGACCCCTGTTATCGCGGGGACACGGATGCTGGTATATGCCATCGCCAGCGCCTTTCGGGCAGGTCAAGGGCTCAACGCCATCCGGCAGGACTATCCCTTCTTGACGCTGGAGGAGATTGAAGCGGCGATTCACTACCACCTCATTTGAAAGGAGTAGGTATCATGTTAGCTTCCAGTGTGTTACCGTTGATGATGTTTGTGCAAAGTGCCATCCCGATGAAGGCGACGCCCCTGCAACGCTGGCGCGGTGTGCACATCATGGCGCCCAACCCTGACGGCTTGCCGCTGCTGAAGCGCGCTATCACAGAAGCGCTTGTGCCGTTGGGCGTGAATGTCATTGTTTTGGAAGTGAACTACAGATTTGAGTGCCAGTCGCACCCCGAACTGCGGATGGAGCCAGCCCTCACGAAAGCCCACGCGCGCGAGTTAGCGGCACTCTGCCGGCAACACAACATTCGGCTCATCCCGCAGTTCCAATGTTTGGGGCATCAGTCGTGGGCGAAGACCACCTTCCCCTTGCTGACGAAGTATCCCGAACTGGACGAGACCCCGCAGATTCCCCAAGACAACCCCGGCATTTACTGCCGCAGTTGGTGTCCGCTTCATCCGAAGGTCAACACAATCGTCTTTGCTTTGATGGACGAACTCATTGACGCCTTCCAAGCCGACGCCCTGCACGTCGGGATGGACGAAGTGTTCCTCATCGCCAGCGAGCAGTGTTCGCGCTGCAAGGGCAAGAACCCCGCCGAACTCTTCGCCAAAGCCGTCAACGACTACCATCAGCACCTCGTCAAAAAGAAGAAACTGACGATGTTGATGTGGGGCGACCGCCTGCTGGACGCTGCGGTGATGAAATATGGCAAGTGGGAAGCCAGCGAGAACGGCACCGCGCCCGCGATTGACCTGATTCCCAAAGACATCGTGATATGCGACTGGCACTACGGTCTGCGCGACGAGTATCCGTCAGTGCCTTACTTCCAGCAGAAAGGCTTCCGCGTGCTGCCGTCCAGCTGGAAGGACGCGAAAGCGGCGGTGGCTTTGCGCGACTTCGCCGAGCGTCACGCGACGGAGAAGATGCTGGGGCACCTCTGCACGACGTGGGTGAACGGCGCCGACTTCGCCCGCGCGCTGTTAGGCGAGGGGGAGGCATCGGAGAGCGCGAAACAAGCAGCGCAAGCGCTGCGGGCGTGCTTTGGGATGTAGGGGCGGGCGCCCTTGCCAGGCCGTTCAAGGTCGAGGGCAACGGACCTTGGGACGTAGGGGCGGGCGTCCCTGCCAGCCCGATGGTAGGGGCGGGCATCCCTGCCAGCCCGATGGTAGGGGCGGGCGTCCCTGCCAGCCCGAAGGTAGGGACGGGCATCCCTGCCAGCCCGATGGTAGGGGCGGGCGTCCCTGCCAGCCCGTTCAAGTTCAAGGTCGAGGGCAACGGACCGCGCGGCAAAAAGGAAAGAAACGGATGAAGCGGCGAACGTTTATCATACAGTCGGCGGCGGCATTAGCGGACATGCCTTTTGCTTCTGCCACCGTAGTGGCAGGGAGCGGGCGCCGCGCCGTTCCAGACGGACTTCAGCACCGTCCGGCAAGGGGACCGCTCCGCGTCCATCCGACCAACCCGCGCTACTTTGCCGACGCCGGCGGCAAGGTGGTCTACCTCACCGGATTCCAATACCGGGACAGTTTGCGCGACGATGGCACGCTCGACCCACGCGCACTGAACTTCACGCAGTTTCTGGATATCGTGGAGCGCGACAATGCGAACTTCGTGCGGCTGTGGCGGTGGAACGAGTTGGCGAGGTTCAGATACACACGCGACGGTGAGGCTTTTTACACCAGCCCTGCGCCATGGGCACGCACCGGACCGGGAACGGCTCTGGACGGCAGACCCAAGTTTGACCTGAACCAGTTCAATCCCGCCTACTTCGACCAGTTGCGCGCGCGGGTGACGGCAGCGCGCGATAGAGGCATCTACGTCGCCGTGATGCTCTTTGAAGGACATGCGCTCCAGTTCTCCGACTCACCCTGGCGATGGCATGGA
>JANWYM010000027.1 GCA_025055355.1 Abditibacteriales bacterium | reverse complement strand
CAAGCTGTCGCCGAACAGCCCGCATACCTCCAACAAACCATGCAGGCAGGATGCCTGCGCTACCGACCCTCTCGCGTTTTGCAGGCGCTTCCCGCCGATACCTTCGACACGCCCGAAAACCGCTTCATCAAGCATTTCCTCAACCTCCTGCTGAACATGACAGACAGGGCGGGCAGGGACGCGCCGCCTCTGCCGACCATTCAACTTGCCCTCCGCGCTCCGCTCTTCGATGAAGTCGGCGACATGCTTTACTTCCCTGCCGCGTCCCAAGTGTTGCTCAAGCGCGACGGCTACCGCGAACTCCTTCAACTCTGGCGTGAGTTTCATCTGGCGCGGCAGCCGACCTTCTTCCGCGACGTGCAGGAGTACATTGACGCCCGCGACGTGGCGACGATGTATGAGTTCTGGTGCTTCTTTGCATTGACAGAACATCTCGTGCCAGCCCTTCATGCATCACGCATCACGTATCACGTATCAACTTCCGATGATGAAGGGTTGGCGTGGAACGTCGAAGCCGTCTTCGGCGACACGGGCTATCGTCTCGTCTACAACCGCTCCTTCGCACGCGGGCGCGGCAGTTACTCCGTTGGCTTGCGACCGGACTTTTCGCTGTTTCACGGCAACAAACTGGAAGTCGTCTTCGACGCCAAGTTCCGCTTCGACGAGCGCGACGTAGCGGAGTTAGGCAGAGAGGCGGATGCCGAGGATGCCAGGATGCCGATGGACGCAGAGCGTTTAGCGAAGCGCGCCGACCTCTACAAGATGCACACCTACCGCGACGCCCTCCGTTGCCGCGCCGCCGTCATCCTCTTTCCAGGCAAGAGCGACACAATGTATTTAACGGACGGCACGGCGAAAAAGGGCGTGACCCTGCACGAACTTCTCAGCGCAAAGATGGAAGGCGTGGGAGCGATGGGCTTCGTCCCGACGGGTTCATCTGACTTTGTCGCTTCGGCTTCACCTTGATAACAAAGTTGAGGGGGACCTGCCCGGCGACAGCAATCAGCACGTTCTCAACCCTCATGGGGACTTCCTCAACGCTAACACAATCCCCGTCGGCGCGCCGGTTTGCACGGTGGTGAGCCACCATTCCGGTCGTCGCTTCAACTCATCCAGCAAATCGCTCAACGCGCCGGGCGACGGCGGGCGGTGGACGGCAACAATCGCATCGTCGGTCAACTTCGGTTCAACCGCTTTGAAGAAGGGCAGCGCGCGCGGTCCAATGTCAATGAACACGAAGTCAAATTTGCCCCTCAAGTTCGGCACGACTTTCAAGGCGTCGCCTTCAACAACGGTCACCACCTTGTCCAGCATCCCTGCCCGCTTCAGGTTCGCCTGCGCTTCCTTTGCGATAGACGGTTCAATCTCTACCGTCGTCAGGCGTCCTTTCGTCGCCTCCAAGCCCAACCCCAGCCACAGGGCGGAGTAGCCGTTTGCCGTGCCGATTTCCAAGGCGCGTCTGCGCTTCGTTGCCACGATGACCCAGCGCAGATGCTCCCCATCACTGCGCGGGACGTTATGGAACTTGGCGCGGAACTGCTCCAGAAACGGCATGAACGTATTCAGAATCCAAGCGTGCCGCTCGGCATCGGACGAGAACTTCGGCGGCTCTGGCGGGTTCGCCTGCGCCCACAGTGTGCTGAGTCCTGCTGCCACCAACAAGCCCACACCGATGAGAAGAATCCAGCGCATTGTGTTTGTCCCCCTTGAATCTGTCAACGAATCGCTAACGAATTAACGAATACGTAGTGCTTTGTTAAGTTGAATTTTACTCTTCCCGCTGCTCGAACTCAGAAAAAGCAGAATTCAACATAACAGAGCAGCAGGGCAATCGCCGAGGGTCATTCGTTAATTCGTTAGCGATTCGTTGACAGTCTCTGCACCGCCACCCGCCGCACGTAAAACTCCTTCGCGCTCACGGCGATGCGGAAGTCGGCGTCGGCGTTCTGCGAGTTGGCGAAGCGCGCGCCGCGCAGCGCGAAGCGGGCGGTCTTCCATGTCTGGCTGCCTTGAAGCGTCACCGTCTCGGCGCAGCGCTTGTAGGCGCCGCTGAGGGTGGCGGTCGGGTCATGGCTGTCGTATTCCAGCGTGAAACTGCCCTCTGCGCTGTCAAAGTATTCCACCTCCACGGTCACGTCCATCGCGTCCGCCCACTTGAAGGTGTCATCAATGATGAAGTAAACGTAGCGTCCCGCGAAGCGCGTCGGCTGGGCGGCGCGACATGTTTTGCCGCCTGCCACCGCCGCCGCCGTCACACCGTCACCGCTCTCGACCTGCCGCAGTCCGTTTTCCTGGTTCTGCTCACCGAGAACGACCTCGACGGATTTCGCGCCCGTGTATTTGCCCTGCGGGCGCGGCGGCGTCACGCCCCGCTTGAAGAGGTCCACATACTTGCGCGTCAGGTGGATGTATTGCCGCCCGTATTCTTTGGACTCGGCGATGTCGGTGCCCTCGTGGAACTCGTTCCACGTCTCGATGGCAACAATGCTCGGCTTGCGGCGCAGGATCCGCAGCCAAGCGTTTTCGTAGAACTTACCGCCCTCACGCGGGACGATAAGCGGCTGGCGCCCGGGCACCGCGCTGTGGTCGTAGCCCGGTCCGAGTTGCGCGATACCATGCACGCTGGGACGAATCGCCCCGCCCCAGGCGTAGACGTTGTCCGCCTGCACGCGCCACGACACCTCGCGCACGATGTAAGGCACGCGCCCGCCGAAGTCCTGGGCGAACTGCTCGCGCACGTAGTCAATGCAACTCTGGTCGTGCGCCTTCGCAAACGCGGCGGAGTAGAGGACGACGATGGGCTTCTCGTCCATCATCGCCCACAGGCGCGGCGGGATGAGCGAGAAGAAGTCGCGGATGCTGGCGTAGAACCAGCGCTTGCCGAAATCCGTCGTGAGGTCAATGTGCTGATGCCACGAGTTGTATTGGAGCGTGCTGGTGTCGTAGAACAACCCCAGGCGCGGCGGCTGCTTGCCTTCTTTGAGCAGCTCCTCGGCGGCTTGCACCAGCGGCTTCAGCCCCGCGAAACTCCAGTGGAGGTGGGCGGTCGGCTCGTGCTCCGACGGCGCGCCCCAGTAAACGGGCAATGCGACATCAATCCCCGCCGCCATCATGTCGCTCAGTTGCGTCTTGTGCCAGCGCACCGACTTGTAAGAAAAATCCTCCAGCGTCGGCGGGTGCGTCGTCAGCGCATCTGTTCCGTCGGGGTCAATGATGTGCGCCTTAGTGTAGATGTCATACCAGTAGAAGTAGTAAGTCATCACCACCCGGTCGCTGCTGCGGAACGACTTCGCCTGCGCGAAGTCGGACGGCTTGAGGTTGACATAAGGACCCATCGGCGGCGGCATCTCCCGCTGCCCTGCCGACATGGCGAGACCTCCAAGAACATAAGCAACGCATAAGGTCACAGTGAATCTCATCTTCTTGCCGATTGTTCGCCAAGGGATGAGAAGTCTCAACGGACGACCACTGACCCCATGACCCTGGCGGTCCCGTTGTCCCGTGGTCAGTTGTGATCCGCTGGCACATTTCATCCGTTGGCGGAAGGTATAGGTTACTCCGCCCCCACCTGCTTCGCCCAGTCATTCAGCGCCATGCCTTCGCTGATGTTGCTGATGCCCGCCTGGCGCGCAATCGCCAGGAAGCGTTTAATCAAATCGGTGCGAGCCTCGCCCGTCACGCGGTTGGTCGCTATCTTCACATACCACACCGGCAGCCGCGCCACCTGCACGCGGAAGCGCACATCCTCGTTCTCCGCTAACTTCTCCGCTTCGTCAAAGATCTTCTCCGCGCCATTAAGCAGTTCGTCGGTCAGATAGGGGGCAGTAGGCGGGTTGAAGATGTGCGCGTGAAAGCCCTGCTCCCGCACCGCTTTGTGAGAGAGGTTGAGATACTCGCGGATTTTGTCGGCGGCTTTGCCGTAGTAGCCGCGCAGGAAGTCGTTGATGTGCTGCTCCACATCCGTGTCGGGATTCCACAGCAGCTTCGCCAGCACGTAAGCCCGCAGCGGTTCCATCTCCCCGCCGCCGCCCGATGAATAGTTGCCCTGCTCGAACAACCCCTTGACGCCGTGCCGCACGAAGAACTGCACGTTGGCTTGCAGCACGTCGAAGTTGGGGAACGGCTGCTGGTAGTGGGCGAAGTTGGTCGTGTAGTCCCAGACGTAAAGCAGCGGCGCGATCGGCTGCCACGCCATGATGTCGCCCGCGAAGCGGCTGTTTTCGTTGGAAGGACAAGTCTCCAGCGGGTGCGCGAAACAGCACTCAATCGAACACAACCGCACGATGACGTTGCGGCGCGGGCGAATCGTCTTCGGCGGCTTGCGGGTGTATTGATACGCCAGGGTATCAATGCGGATGTGCGGATACTCCTTCTCAATCGCCTCCGCCACCTGATTGACGAAGCGCAGCAGCGACGCCGCCGGGCTGCCCTCGGCGTCGTCCAACGATTTGCAGTCGGGGCACTGGCAGTAGTTAAAGGTGTCGTTCTGTGAGACGCTGATGATGGTCGCCTCGGGATGCTCCCGAATCCACTTCCTCACGTTGTCAATCGCAATCCGCAGCACATCTGGGTTGGACAGGCAGCGCTGCACGTAGCCGCTCTTCCGCTGACCGCCGATGAGGGGGAAGTATTCGGGATGGTCCTTGTAAAGGTCGGGCGGAATCAGTAGGTCGAAACTGTGCACGAAGGGGAAGTAAACCACCTTGCGCCCGCCATGCTTTTCCTTCAGGTCATAGTGGTTACCGTTGAGCCGATGCCGCGCCGCGAAGTCGGCGTTGCGCATCATCACCCGCCAGAACACCTCGCGGTATTCCAATGCGGGCACCTGCGTTTCGTCTAACTTCGGCAGCGACACACGGCTGAGTTTTGGCACATGCTCGACCTCGGGTGTGAACCAGCGCACGCCCAACTTCTCTTCCAGCAGGGCGTAAACGCCATACAGCGTCCCGCGCGGCTTGCCGCCCGCGATGAGGAGATGTCCGCCGTGCGTGCGCAGCACAAAACCATCGGTGCCTAAGGCATTGAAGTCAATCATCGGACGCAACTGCCACAGGTGCGCGTTGTCGCCCAAAATGATTTCATGTTCGCCCATCGGCTCCTTGTCCGTCACAATCGGCAACTTCGCTCCACTGATGCGCTCGAGGTATGTCTGTAACTCCTCAGCAGCATAGCGCTCCGACGGCATCGCGTCTGCCGCAACGACGATGCGGTAACGACTTTTCCCCTTGTTGACAAGCGTGATGTCTGCCATCGCCTTTCCTCCCATGGTGAGAATCAAAAGTAGAGACAGAGACCCAATCCGCATCGTGCCACCTCTTTTGTGAGACACGCTCCCAGTTCCGCCTTAAGGAGTCCAGATAAGCCGCTTGAAAGCGGAACTCCGAACCGCCAACTGTTGTAGCCTGGGCGCCTCCCATCCCCAACAAGTTGGGAACTCTATGCGCCTCTGCGTCACTCTTGACTGGCTGAACCTGTCGAAGGGCATCAATCCCATAGGTATTCGCATCAACCGCTTGCCCGCGAAAACACCACAAACACGCCGCCATACTCCTTCAAGCGCAGCGTCATCTGCGTCCTGCCGTTGACCGCCGCTGCCTTGACGGAAGAGATGTTCCCCGTCGCCGGGTCCCAAATTTCGGCGGCGCCGCGCGCGGAGAAGGAAACGGTCTCTTCCACCTCGTCGGCTGAATCGTTGATGATGAAATACACCTCGCGCCCGGAGCGACGGTGGTGCGTGTAGCGCAGCGGCGACCGTTGATTCTGAGTCTTGAAGTCGGGCGCCAGCCGCGCCTCCAACGCCGCAATTAGCGTCGCTTCGGCGCCGCTGGGGATGAAAACGCCTTTGCCGCCTGCGCCAAATATCTCCCGACTGAGCCGCTGCACGGCAGCGTCGGGGAAGTTCTGCAACGAGTTCTGCGGCGTTGCACCGACGGCGAGGACGATGCCGCCCCCACGAGCAAACGCCGCGACCTTGCGCCACACGTCCAGTGGAACGGTGTCTGCGTGGGGAAGGACGAGAACGCGGTAACGCTCGTGAGCGATGTGCAGCCGTCCCCTTGTGACCTTCGCTTGTCGCAGCGCGTCGCTGTCCACATAGTCGAAGTCACGTCGGTTCTGAAACAGTTGGTCGCTGACGGCGCGGTAGGTGCGCTCAACGGCAACCGCCTCTGGGGCGTTGGTCGCTCCGTGCGTCGCGGGGACGTAGTGCGCCCAGACGCTTTCCACGGGGTAAAACACCGCGACATCGCAAACGTGCTGTCCGCCCGTGAGCAGCACGCCCAGCCGTCCAATGTGTTCGTTAAGGCGCTGCTGCTGCTCGCTGCTTAACCCTCGCCACGAATAGTAAGACGTGATGGTATTGATGCCGCTGACGTAGAGCCGATGGCAGGTGCCGCGAATCTCTGCCTCCGTCACTTGTTCGACGGGGCGTTTATCGCCGGCGGGGCGATAGACCTGCGCGAAGTCTGATGTTTCACTCATCGTCTTGGCGCGTCCCTCCAGACAGGCGATGGAGCCGATGAGTTTGGCGATGTGCCACGGAACGGTCGCGGGTTTAGAGGTCAAACAGTCAATCCCCGGATAGTCCAGATAGCGCACGCAGGCGTAGAAGTTGCCGTAAAATCCCACGTGGTCGCGCAGGTCCTCTTCGGCGAGGAGATGTCCGGTGGAGGCGATGCCATGCTGGCGGCACCAGTCCTGAATCTGCCTGAAGTAGTTCGCGCTGACCAGTTTGCCAATCAGCCGCCAGAAGTCGCAGCGGACTTTTTTGCTGGGGGTTTGGCGGCAAACCGGGGGGGGCGGGGGGGCCAGGAGGTCGTAGCCGTATGCCTTTTTGAACTGCGTGGGCAGCGCCGGCGACCATGGGATAGCCGGATAGGGCTGCGGGCGCAGGAACACGTTCATCAGACTTGGCTCGTCGGTGAAAATCGCCTCGAATGAGGAGAGGAACTGCGGGAAGCGGCGGGCGTATTCCTGATGCGTCAGTTGAATGAACCGCGCGGTCGGTTCGGGCAAAAGCAGGTTGGGGTAAGGGCGTTGGGCGTGCAGGTTCGCCTCCGCGTGCGTGCCTTCGTAGAGCCGCTTGGCGACGAACGCCAACACGCGCCACCTGCCAGCGGGGGGCGTCCACATCAGTTGCCGTCCACGGATTGCCGACAGGATGTCGGTGCTGCCCTGCAAACTCATAGTCTGCGCCCTGAGTGGATAGGCGCGGGCGGAGAGCACCTTGCCTTCGGGCAAATCGAGTTTGACCGGTTCGCCGCTCGTCTCCGCCGCGACGCAGACGAGGCCCATCGCTTCCCACTCTGGGTGGCCCTCCAACGTCAGCCCGCCCGCCGCCCCGCTGGGATAGCCTTCCTCGTCGTAGAGCCAGACGGTCATGCCCAAATCCAACGCCTGCTGCACGCCCTCGCCGAACGCTTGCCAGTTCTCCTCACTCCGCAGGTAGTCCTTGAAGTGGACGTTGCAAACGATGCCCCCGAACCCCCGCGCCTTCCATGACTTCAGCCACAGCCCCGTCAGTGCGCTGCTGGAGGGGAAGTTGTGGATGATTTGCAGCACGCGCCGATGGCTGGGTGGAGATTGGAACTGCTCGCGCAAGCTCATGTTTTTGCTGCGCTCCTTTCTCGACGCGTCGCGCCATCGGGCGAAATAACTGCGCGGCAGCAGGTAAAACGGCGGCTGGTGAATGCCACCCGGTCCGCCGTAGTCCAGCACGCGAACGGCGATGACGTTCTCCGCACCGAACCTGACAGCGTTCGCTGGCACGACGTAGCGGCGCGGCAGGGTGGACGGGTTCTGCTCCCCCGCACCCGTCGTGCCAATGAGCGTGCCGTTCACGTAAACCCAATCCACGTCGTCCACGCCGCCGATGAACATCTCCAGTTCCTCGCCGCGCCACTCTTGCGGGATGACGACGCGCCGCCGATACCACGCGACGCCGTTGTAGGCGTTTGGCAGATGGCTCAAGTTGGGCGGCAGTTGCGGGCTGAGCATGCCTGGGTAGGTTTCGGTCACGCCCTGTTCCTCCCACAAGCCCGGCACCTTCAGCCGCCGCCAGCCCCGCTCAACAAACTCCGCTTTCTGCCAGCCTTCTGTCTCACCTACCTGCTGCGGGTCGGTGCGGAAGAGCCAGTCGCCTTCAAGGTTGTCGAAGGCGAGGGGGAGAGCGATCGGCTGCGGTGGCTCTTCGGCTGACAGAACGAAGACAAGGGATGAAACCCATAGCAGCGCAAGAAGACAGTAGCGCATCGTTGCTCCCTCACAGTAGGGCAGATCTCCATTAGGCTCCTTAATCCAATCTCACCCGCACGTAGCGCAGCGCGGCAGAATCTCTGCCGATGCCAAACAAGTCAATCACGTTCGACGGCTTGGAACCACCACGCTCGGTGGCGGTGAAGAAGGTGCGCAGCGGGTCGCGGACGGGAATCAAGATAGGGTCCGCACGCTGCGGCAGCAGGGGCATCAGTTTCATCGCCGATGGGTCGCCGGTGTAAATCACAAACAGCCGTCCATCGGGCGTCGCGTGAAAACGGGCGTAGTGCGGCGCGTCCCCCGTGATGTCCTCGCCGCCCGTCAGGAGCGTCTGTCGGCTCACGACCTGTCCCATGCGGATGACCCCGTATTCCAGCGATTGCGTCAGCCGCATCTGCGGGAAGAACTTTTCACGGAGGAGCGGCACGACGGGTTGCTTGATGTAAAGTACATGCGCGTTGCCGTCCGCGTCCAGCCACAAATCAAGGTTCAGGATGTGCCCGCCGGTCGCGTCCACCGTGTCCACCTCCATCGGCAGGGCGAAGTCCGTCGTCGCAGCATCGGGGGTCCAGGTGTAGAAAAGCCGCCGAAAGACGTAGTCCCATTCGCGCTGCGTTTTTTCGCGCTTGTATCGGCGCCACTCCTCTATCGGCTCCACGATGTCGCCGATGGCAAGGACGTGCGCGGCGCGGTGGCGCAGAGCGACCTGCGGATAGCAGGCGCGAATGGGGAAGCGTATCTTTCCCGTTTTCAGCCACGCGCCCTTTGCGTCGCGCAAGCCCCAACACTGCTCACTGGTGCGAGCATCTATGTTCAGCAGGAGAATTTCGCCGCGCGCCCCATCGCACGCGATACCGCGATAGGAATGCTCCGTGAACGTATGCTCCTCGCCCCATGGGGGCTGAACCTGTTGGGGCGGAGACTTCACATCGCCCGCCGGAAACAACCGCAGGTGGGGACGGCACGCGCCCTGCCTTGCGCCGGTGACGTTGACGAGCGGATTGACCGACAACGCCAGCGTGCCATCGTGAAAGCCGACGAGAGGGCACGGCTCGCGCTCGCGGAACTCTTCGGGATGCCAGACGACCTGCCAGCCGTTGTCGCTGCGCGTCATCAGGCGCGGGCGCGTGTTGCACAGCGGCGCGACACCTTCACCGACCTCCAGCGCGCTCACGAACACTCGCTCCCCGACGCGCACGATGAGCGGCGCGCCGTAGCACCAGAACGCCCCCGCGCCGTTGTTCGGGTTGGCAGTTTGGCACACGGTTTCTTCGACTTCGACCGTTGCTTTCATAGGAGCCTCCTCCGTCCAAGCCCGCTGTATGAACAACACGGACGCAACCATGAGCGTCCACTTCCTTGCGCGCATCAGTTATCACCGTTTTTTTTATTCTTCGACGACGGCTTAATTCCCTCTGATTGGAGGGATTCACCCATCAGGGCGAGAAAAAGAATCGTTACAATGCGAGAGAGAATAAAGGGAAGTCCAGTGAAGGAGGACGAGAGCGACGCGGTTGCCGCCATGCCTTTCTCCGCCGACGAGGGGAGGGGGAAAGATGGTGTAAGCAACGACGCCACTTTTCAAAGGATAAAAGCCATGTTTTACAAATCTCTTTGCCTCGCAAGCCTCTATGTGATGATAAGCCTGCTGAACACCGCAGAGCCGCCGCTTTCCGTGCTGATCGTCGTGAAAGGCTCGCCGGGCGTGGTGACGGTGCCTGTGGACTTTGCGCGGTTGGCGCGCGCGTTGGGGACAAAGATAGACGCGGCATCCCTGTCACTGAGGGCAGCGATGGAGGAGAGGAACGGAGCGCAGCGGCTCATTCCCTGCCAGTTCGACGCGGATGCAGGCGCGCCCCTCAAAGGCACCCTGTCGCTCCTGCTACCGCCGTCGACGGAAATGCGGCGCGTGCGGCTGTATCTCAGCGGGGCGCCTTCCCTGACGCCGACGCAGCCAGAACGTCCTGTGCGCGCGCAGACGGAGAACGGGCGCGTCGTGGTGAGCAACGAATACTACGCCGTCACGCATGACCCCACGAAGATGGGCGGCTTGCCCTCGCGTATCGAGTTCAAAGGCACAGGGAAGGTCTTCAACACTTTCAACTTGAACGACCGCGTGCACGACCCGCAGCGGGGCAGTTTTCTGCTGCGCCATGATGCAAGTCCCAAAGTCGAAGTACTGGCGCGCGGGCCGCTGCGGGCGGTGGTGCGCGTGCGGGCGCGCTACGCGCAGACGGACGGCAAGCCGCCGCCCTCACAGCCAGAGGCGACTTACATTTTCAGTTACTATGCTGGTTCACCGCTGGTGCGCGTGGAAGCGGAGGTGCGTCAGCGCGAGGCGTTCCACTGGCAGGAACTGCACTTCATCGAGATTAACTTCCCCGACCAGAGTTTTTCGTCGTGGGCGACGGGCGAGCCGCTGCGCAGCGGACAGTTGCAGGCACAAAAGCAAAGTTACCTCGGCAACAGTTGGGGCGCGTTGACGGAAGGCAACAGTGTGCTGGGGTTGTTGAGCGGTGAAGCCGTGCGCATCTACGACGGGCGCGGGGAGTATGGGACCTATCTGCACGGACCGTGGGTGACGTGGGAGGAGACGGAGCGGCGGTTCTCGGCGACGCTGTGGCTCGGCAGCGCGTTGGAGGGAGCGCAGGCGGTGCAAAAGGCAGCGCAGAACGCAGGAGCGACGGAGGCGTATATGACTGTCCCCCCGTTAGAGGAACGGCTGATGCAGGTGCGTCAAGGTATCGCCAAACTGCCACGGGGCGCACGGCGCGGGCGGTTCGCGTGGGTGCTGGCTCATATCGAACGGCATAAGAGGGCGGGCGAACTGAGGGAGGCCATCAAGTTTGCTGAGGGTTTGCTCAGGGGGTTGCAGAGCGGCAAGGACGCGAAAGAGGCGGTGCCGTGGTTAGGGGTCAGGAAAGCATTTCATCCCATTCCTGTCCACGCGGCAGCGTCGCCAAGCCTGACTCTGGTGGACAATGGGCGCATCGGCTTAGGCTTGGCAGGGGGAGCCAACGGCTTCAATCTGGTGAGCCTTTTCGACCTCCATGCCGAGCGCGAGTTCTTGTCCGAGAAGCCCGTTCCGCTCTGGCGCATGGAATTGCGCGGCGAATCGGGTGAGTCGTTGACAGTAGACTCAACGCAGGGATGGAACACGGTGCTAATTCGGCAGACAGGGATGGGAAAGAACAATGTGGGTTTGGTGCTGCGCTGGGAGGGACGGAGCGATGCGCGACTCCGTCCCCTGAGAATAGAGTGCAGCGTCGCATTGCAGGGCGCGCGCGCATCGTGGGAACTCCATGTTGAGAACCCCAGCACGTTATGGAGCATCTGGCGCGTGCGCTTCCCCCAAGTCGCGCTGGGGCGCATCGGGAATTCTGAACTGGATGACAGACTTGTGTTCCCGCGCGGTTCGGGCGAACTGGTCGAAGCCCCCCTGACGAAGCCCGTCCACTTCGTCACGCTCTACCCGAACGGCTGGGGGACGATGCAGTTCTACGCGCAATACGACAACGACTGCGGCGTTTACGTGGCGATGCACGACCCGCTGGGCGGCACAAAGGATCTGCACGTGGAGCACGAGGCGGGCGCGAACGCCATCATCTGCGGCTTCGATGTGCCCGCTGAAAACATGGGCATCGCCGGCAACGACTTCCACACGCCGGGCGCGGCAGTCATAGAAACGTTTCGCGGCGACTGGTTCGACGCCGCGCAGATTTACAAGCGATGGGTGGAGAAGGAAGCAAAATGGAATCCCGACGCGCCCCACGCATCGCGGAATACGCCTCGGTGGATGCGCGACCTGCCGCTGTGGGCACTGACGGGCGGCACGGCGCAGGAGGTCGTCGGTCCGGTGAAAGCCTTCGCGGAGTTCATGGGCGTGCCAGTGGCGGTGCATTGGTATAACTGGCATCAGATTCCCTTCGATAACGACTACCCGCACTACTTCCCCACCAAGCCCGGCTTTGCGGAGGGCGTGCGCGAGTTGCAGCAAGCGGGCGTGCGCGTCATGCCTTACATCAACGGGCGGCTGTGGGACACGCGGGACAAAGGCACGGGGGACGACCAGTTCACCCGCGTCGCGCTGCCCGCCGCGACGAAGGATGAAAAGGGCAAGCCCTATGAAGAAACCTACGGCAGCAAGGAAGCGGACGGCAGCCCGGTGCGGCTGGCGGTGATGTGCCCGACGACGCCATTGTGGCAGCAGAAGGTGAAAGAGATTGTGCTGCGGCTGATGAGCGATGAGGTCGGCGTGGACGGCGTTTACATTGACCAAGTTGCCGCTGCCGCCCCTCGCCTCTGCTTCGACCAATCGCACGGGCATCCGCTGGGCGGCGGGCAGTGGTGGACGAAGGACGGCTACTGGAAGATGCTGACCGACCTGCGCGCAGACATGCAACGGCGTCACCCGGAGAAGATGCTGACGACGGAGTGCAACGCCGAGCCGTTTACGCACCTGTTCGACGGCTACCTGACGTGGCACTGGCAGTATCAGAACCAGATTCCGCTGTTCTCCGCCGTCTATGGCGGCAAGGTGCAACTGTTCGGGCGGGCGTATCGCGGCGGGGCGACGAAGGACCTCGCGCTGCGCATGAAGGCGGCGCAGAGCCTCGTGTTCGGCGAGCAGATTGGCTGGATTGACCCGAACGTTTACAAAGACCCCATCGGCGGTGCGTTCATTCGGCGCATGGCGCGGCTGCGGTATGCGCTCAAAGACTATCTCGCCGTTGGTGACATGGCACGTCCCCCCCAGCTGCGCGGTGATATTCCGCAGGTGACGGCAGACTGGCAGTGGTCAGGGGAGTGGATTGTGACCACCGACGCGCTCCTCAGCGGCGCGTGGCGGGCGAAAGATGGGCGCGTGGCGCTCATCTTCGTCAACGTGACCGACAAGGAACTGAGCGCGGAACTCGTCTTCGACGGTGAGAAATACGGCTTCAAAAAAGGCGCGCCCCTGCGCGTCACGCCGCGCACCGAAGACGGCACGCAGCCTCCGACGACGGAGCCGACCTCGTTCCGCCGTCGCATCACGCTGCCCGCGTATCAGGCGTTAGCGCTGGAAGTGCAACGGAAGTGATGGGGCGGACAAAGCGTTGCCGTCATAGTCAGTCACCTGCGGCGGGGCTGTCGCCCTCTTCCAGACTGGATTCAGGCGCAACTTTGTCTCGTCTATATCCAGTTTGGAAGAGGGCGACAGCCCCGCCACAGCCAGCAAAGAGTATCAGGAGTGACGCAGTTGCTGTCATACCTTTCCCCGATGAAAACGGCTGTCATTGCGAGCGGAGCGAAGCCATCCCCTGCGGAGGGGATTGCTTCGTTGCTCCGCTCCTCGCAATGACGTTTTCACGCGCAGGGGATGGCTTCGCTCCACTCGCAGTGAGAGGCGTTTCCGAAAGAGAGGACAAAACGCAAAAGTTTAGTGATTAAGTGAAATGGACGACGTTCTGCGTGCAGTGGCGGGCGGCGGGCGTTTCGTCGCAGCCGCTCGCTTCTTTAGCAGAACTCTCCCGATACCTCTGCGTCACCCGCAAAGACTTTGAAGCTGACCAAGCGCAGCATCCGCCGCTGGGAAGCAACCTGACTTTTCCGCAGAGCGGGCGTCGCGGTCCCATGACCGCGTGTTTCTGAGCGCGCCGTTTGGTCCGTCGTTGGGGTCATGGGTGATGCGCGCGGGCGCGAGTCGCGTGGGCTGCCTGTGTTTCGCATCGGGGGCGGTGCCGCTGGAGGAGCAACTCCTCTATCTGAGGCGGTTGGTGTGTAATGTGCTGGTCAGCAAACCCTCTCAAGTTCTCTCTCTGGCATCGGCGGCAGAGGCATTAAAGATGCCGCAAGAGGATTTCCGCGTGCGGAGGATAATAACGGTGGGGGCGCGGGGTGGCAGCGACCCGGCAGTGCGACAGCACATCGGCGACTTCTGGCGCGCTGAGGTGTCTGACCGCTACGGCATGACGGAGGCGGGTTCAATTGCGGGTGAGTGCCTCGCTCATCTCGGCGGGCTGCATCTTCTGGATGATGAGTTCATCGCAGAAGTGTTGGAGCCGGGTTCGGAAACCCCCGTGCCTGAGGGCGCAACAGGCGAACTGGTGCTGACCAATCTGGGACGCATCGGCAGCCCGCTCGTGCGCTATCGGAACGTGCTGGGCAACGCGAACTCGGACTCAGTGGAAATCCTGACGGGACCGGGCATCATTCGCGGCAACCTCGTGGAAATCACCGGCAGAACGCACGTCGGGATCGGCTCGGACCAAGGCGACTCTATCATCATGGCGCACCACATTATTCACGTCAAAAGAGGCGGCGACATGGACATTCGCTTCCGCTCGTGGGCGAACTCGCAGCGCCACGTCATCGCGGACAACGTGATTCAGGTGGACGTGGGCGGCAAACTGGGTTTAGCGATGGACGTGCGCGGTTTTGCCGCCACCGTCACGGGAAACTACTTTGAGAACGTCACCCTCGTCGTGGACGACAAAACGGGAACCCATAAGCCCATCATCATCAGAGACAACGTGATGGAGAATTCGGTGGTAGAGCACAAGCGGGGAAATTTGAAGATATAGAATCCTCGTCCTCGTCGTCGGACGTTGGGGCGGACACAAAGCGTCCGACCGTTTGACTTAAACAACCGACGACGAGGACGACGATGAGGACGAGGATTGGAGGAGGAGATGAACAGTGAGCAAAATCGGGTATGACGACACACCCTTTCTTCCCAACGCGCCGTATCGCGTGCATGACGGGACGCGCCCGCAGCCGCCCGTGGTGACGCCGGGTGCGTATGGCGAGCCGCCGTCAGATGCGGTCGTTCTCTTTGACGGCAAGGACCTCTCAGGATGGGTCAGCGCGCGCGACGGCGGCGAGGCTAAGTGGAAGGTGGAGAACGGCTACATGGAGGTCGTGCCCGGCACGGGTGACATCGAGACGAAGGAGCATTTCGGCGACTGCCAGTTGCACGTCGAGTGGATGGCGTCGGTAGAGGCAACCGGGGAAAGTCAGGGGCGCAGCAACAGCGGCGTGTTCCTCATGGGCCGGTATGAAATTCAGGTGCTGGACTGCTACCACAATCCCACTTACCCCGACGGCACGACGGCGGCGATTTACGGGCAGTATCCGCCGCTGGTCAACGCCTGCCGCCCGCCGGGCGAGTGGCAGACCTACGACATCATCTGGGAAGCCCCGCGCTTCGACGGCGAGACGCTGGTCAAACCCGCTTACGTCACCGTGCTGTTCAACGGCATCGTCGTGCATCACCGCACCGAACTCATCGGACCCACCACGCATCGCGCTATCCTGCCCTACCAGCCGCACCCGCCGACGGGTCCGCTGCGTTTGCAGGACCACGGTGACCCGGTGCGGTTCAGGAACATCTGGTATCGCCCCCTCAAGGGCTACGATGAATGAACAGCAGCGGTCTCCGACCGCACCTCGACCGCAGGTCTCCTCGCCTGGAGACCTGCGGTCGGTCGGGGGGCATGGTCGGAAGACTCTGCCCTATCAGAGGGAACGTCTCTTGCCGATTGATTTCGGTTATTTCCAACCGTGAGGATTTGATGGATGGCAAGCGATGTGATGAATCGCCGTGCTTCCGTCGAAGATGACTTCTGACTGCGGACGACACAGGATTGGCTGTAGCCCAAATGAATCGGTAAGTGCGCTACAGGTGAGCACACATGGAGGAGCAACTGCTTAACGAACTGACGGAACTGCGGCAGCGGGTGGCGGAGCTGGAGGCGCGGGAGGCGGAACGTCAGCAGATAGAAAAGGCATTGCGGGAAAGCGAACAGCGTTTGCGCGGCTTCTTTGAGGCAACGACGGAGGGAGTAGCAATCCACTCACAAGGCATCATCTTAGACTGTAACCCTGCTTTTGCGGCGATGTTTGGCTATGACCTCTCGGAACTGATCGGGATGAATGCGCTGCAATTAGCCGCCCCTGAATCGCGGGAGTTAGTGAGGCAGCATATTCTATCGGGGTATGAGCAGCCCTACGAAGCCGTCGGCTTGCGCAGGGACGGTTCGACGTTCATCGGCGAAGTCTGCGGCAAAGCCATCCTCTATCAAGGGCGCCCCGCCCGCGTGACGACCATCCGAGACATCACTGAACACCGCCGGCAGGAGGAAGAGCGTCTCCTGCTGGCTGCCGCGATCGAGCAGGCATTTGAGTCCATCGTCATCACGGATACCGCAGGACGCATTGAGTATGTCAATCCTGCCTTCGTGCGCCTCAACGGTTACACCCTCCAGGAAGTCATAGGGCAGAACATTCGCATCCTCAAAAGTGGGCAGCACGATGCAGCATTCTATCGGGAACTCTGGGAGACGATCAAACGCGGGGAGGCGTGGCAAGGGCATTTTGTCAACCGACGCAAGGACGGTAGTTTGTATGTGCAGGAATCGGTCATCTCGCCGGTGCGGGACGCCTCGGGTGCCGTTGTCCGTTACGTCGCGGTGAGCCGCGACATCACGCGGGAACAGATACTCGAAGCCCAACTGCGGCAGGTGCAGAAGATGGAAGCCATCGGGCGGCTGGCGGGAGGCATCGCGCACGACTTCAACAACCTGCTGACGGCTATCATCGGTTACGCTGAGTTGCTGATGGTCAACCTGCCGCCGGAGAGCCCTTTGCGCGCCCATGCCGAGGGCATTTTCAAAGCGGGAGGGAGCGCCGCTTCGCTGACGCGCCAACTGTTGGCGTTCAGCCGTCAGCAAGTGCTGCAGCCGGAGGTGCTGAACCTCAATGACATCGTATCCCATACCACTCAGTTCATCGAGCGTCTCATCGGGGAGGATATTCAAGTGGTCACTATGCTGGACCCTCAACTGAGGTTAGTGGAAGCCGACCCGACGCAAATCGAGCAAGTCATTTTGAACTTGGCGGTCAACGCCCGCGACGCCATGCCGCAGGGCGGCACCTTGACCCTCGAGACGAAGAACGTTTATCTGGACGAGGCATACGCCCGCCTCCACTTCGAAACCCAGCCCGGACACTACGTTCTGCTGGCGGTAAGCGACAGCGGCGTAGGGATGGACGAGGAGACGCAGTTGCATATCTTTGAGCCTTTCTTCACCACCAAGGAAATGGGCAAAGGCACGGGGCTGGGGCTGTCAACGGTCTACGGGATTGTCAAGCAGAGCGGGGGGCGCATCGAGGTTTATAGCGAGGAAGGACGCGGCACGACCTTCAAGATTTACCTGCCGTGCCTTGAGGGGGCGGCGGAAGCGGCAGCGGAGAGTGTCGCTTCGCCTCCTCTCTTGCCGGGGCAGGAGACTATCCTGATTGTGGAGGACGCCGACGCGGTGCGGGACTCGGCGCGAGAGGCATTGTCACAGAGCGGTTACACAGTCCTTGAGGCGCGCAACGGTGAGGAAGCGCTGCGCCTCAGCCAACAGCACGCTGGCCCCATCCATCTGCTGTTGACCGATGTGATGATGCCGCTCATGAGCGGGCGCGAGTTGGCGGAGCAATTGACGGCGCAGCGCCCAGAGACGAAGGTGCTTTACATGTCGGGCTACACGGACAACGCTATCGTCAATCATGGGGTGCTGGCACCGGGCATCGCCTATCTGCAAAAACCGTTCAGCCCAGCGGTGCTGACGCAGAAGGTGCGCGAGGTGCTGGACACATCTTAGACTCGCCCTGCACCGCCGGACGCCCGAACCAGTCCGG